>NZ_JBIAXS010000008.1:0-242922 GCF_042896885.1 Streptomyces sp. NPDC001231 | reverse complement strand
GCCACCCCGGACCCCGGCCCCTTCGGACTCGGGCCACTTCCGTCTCGGGCCACCCCGGACCCCGGCCCCTTCGGACTCGGGCCACTTCCGTCTCGGGCCACCCCGGACCCCGGCCCCTTCGGACTCGGGCCACTTCCGTCTCGGGTCGCCCTCGGCTCAGGCCCCTTTCCAGATTCGGTCCGCTCCGGGCGCAGGCCCCTTCCCGCTCAAGCCACTTCGGACCATGGCCGCTTGCGGCTCAGGCCGCTCCAGCGCTCCGGCTGCTCAAGCAACACTCCGGCTGCTCAAGCACTCCGGCCGCTCCGGGCTCCAGTCGCTTCCGCCTCAAGCCGCTCCAAGCCCCAGCCGCTCCCGGGTCAAGCCACCTCCGGCTCGGCCCCCTCCGGCGTCGACAGTGCGGCCAGGGCCGCCGATACCGAGGCCGACGAGCGCAGGTCGAGGCGGGCGCTCGTGCCGCGAGCGTGGTGGCGGAGTTCGTCGGCGGCCAGGGTGAGCAGTTGCGGCAGCAGGTCGGTGCAGCGCCGGGCCACCCAGCCCGTACCCGCCGTGGCCAGCCACCACAGGCTCGCCGACCTGGTGGGCGCGGGGAACTCCGGCTCGGGCGAGGGCGCGGGCCCACTCGCCACGCCCGACTCCGCGAGCAACGCGTGGAATCGGCAGGCGAGTTGGCGGTGACCGCGCTCCCCCGGGTGCAGCCGGTCCGCGCTCCACATCGCGCGGTCGGTCAGCCACTGGCCCGCGTCGGCGTGCAGGTGCACAGCCCCGTACCGCTCCGACAGGGCGTGGACCACCGTGTTGACCGCCCGCTGCCGCCGGGCCAGCGGGCGGGCCAGCGCGCCGGGCAGGCCGAGCATCGCGCCGGGGTCGGGCAGACAGGCCGTCAGCAGGACCGCGCCCCGGCCGGTGAAGGCCTCGAAGACCCGGTCGAGCCGGGCGGCCACCGCGTGGATGTCGAAGGTGCGGCGCAGGGTGTCGTTGACGCCGACGACGACCGACACGACGTCCGGGCGCAGCTCCAGCCCGGCCGGGGTCTGCCGCTCCAGGACGTCGCGGGTCTGCGCCCCGCTGACCGCTAGGTTGGTGAACTCCACGGCCGAGGGCTTCTCGGCGAGGCCGCCGGCGAGCAGTGCCGCCCAGCCGCGCCATCCGTCGCCCGTGGGATCGCCGACGCCCTCGGTCAGGGAATCGCCGAGGGCGACGAAGCGCAGCGGTCTCATGCCACACCCTCCTGCAACGGACGTCGCACGGGAGCCGGGACGTCGTGCGCGGCGAGGAACGCCTCCACGGAGGCGGTCCACCCGAAGCACTCCGCACGCGCGCGTGCCGCCTCGCGCCGCTCCCGCTCCGGGCGTGCCAGCAAGCCCTCCACGGCGTGGGCGAACGCCTCGCCGTGGTCCGCCGCGCTGTCCCCGGCGGAGCCGATCACCTCCGGCAGCGCGGAGGAGGCGCTGGCCACCACGGGGGTGCCGCAGGCCATCGCCTCCAGCGCGGCGAGCCCGAAGGTCTCGGCCGGCCCGGGTGCCAGGCACACGTCGGCGGAGGCCTGGAGCACGGCGAGCCGGTCGCGGTCGCGAACGTACCCGAGGAACGTCACCGGCAGCGCCCGCTCACGGGCCCGCTGCTCCAGCCGCGTCCGCAGCGGACCGTCCCCGGCCACCACCAGCACCGCCCGCCGTCCGCGCCGCAGCAGCGCCTCCAGCGCGTCCAGCGCGTTGCCGGGCCGCTTCTCCACGGACAGCCGGGAGCACATCACCAGCAGCGCCTCGTCGTCGCGTGCGTGCCGGGCGCGCACAGCCGCCTCCCGCAGCGCGGGGTGCCGTTCCACCAGATCGACGCCCAGGGGCGCGCGCACGACGTTCCGCGCGCCGACCCGCACGAACTCGCGCTCGGCGAACTCGGTGGTGCACACCACGCGCGCGTAGGTGTGCGCGGTACGGACGTTGAGGGCGTCGGCGGCGCGCTGGGACAGGGTCTGCGGCAGGCCCCAGGTGCGCAGCACGCCGTCCGCGGTCTCGTGGGACACCATCACGGCCGGGACCCGGGCCCGCCGGGCCCACTTGCCGGTCCACCGCAGCGTCGTGCGGTCGGAGACCTCCAGGCGGTCCGGTGCGAGCTCCTCCAGGAGGGCGGCCACCCGCCGCCTGTCGGTGAGGACGCGGTAGCCGCCGGTGCCGGGCAGCAACGGCCCGGGCAGAGTGATCACGCGGCCCTGCTCGGTCTCCTCGTCAGTGTGGCGGTCACCCGGGATGATCAGCACCGGTTCGTGGCCGGCCGCCTTGTAGCCCTTGCCGAGTTCGCGCAGGGCGGTGCGCAGGCCGCCGGAGGCGGGGGCGACGAAGTTCGCGAGCCGCACGAGGGTGAGCGGCGCGGTGGTCATGCCGCCACCGCCGTCCGCCGCGCGGCGAGCACGTCCTCGTAGTGGGCGATGAGCTGGTCGCCGACCGCCGCCCAGGTGCGCTCCTCGACCGCGGAGCGGCCGGCCGCCGCGAACGACGCCCGCAGTGCCGGATCGGCGGCCAGCGCCCACACGGCGTCGCGTACGGCGGCCGCGTCGCGCGGCGGGACCAGCAGCCCGGTGCGACCGTGGGCGACCAGGTCGAGCGGGCCGCCCGCGGCGGGCGCGACGACGGGCACCCCGGAGGCCATGGCCTCCTGCACGGTCTGGCAGAACGTCTCGAAGGGGCCGGTGTGCACGAAGACGTCCAGCGAGGCGAAGATCCGCGCGAGGTCGTCGCCGGTGCGACGGCCCAGGAAGACCGCGCCCGGCAGGGCCTCGGTCAGCTGGGCGCGGCTGGGCCCGTCGCCCACCACCACGACCCGTACGCCGTTGAGGCCGCAGACCCCGGAGAGCAGTTCGACCTGCTTCTCGGGGGCGAGCCGGCCGACGTAGCCGACGATCAGCTCACCGTTCGGGGCGAGTTCGCGGCGCAGTGCCTCGTCGCGGTGCTCGGGGCGGAAGCGGACGGTGTCCACGCCGCGGCCCCACAGCCTGACCCGGGGCACGCCGTGTGCCTCCAGGTCCTGCAGGGCGGCGCTGGAGGGGGCGAGGGTGAGGTCGGCGGCGGCGTGGACGGAGCGGATGCGCCGCCAGGCGGCCGCCTCGCCGGCACCCATGTAGGTGCGGGCGTAGCCGGCGAGGTCGGTCTGGTAGACGGCGACGGCGGGGATGCCGAGCCGGGTGGCGGCCGCCATGCCGCGGACGCCGAGGACGAAGGGGCCGGCCAGGTGGACGAGGTCGGCGCGGTGCTCGGTGAGCGCCGCCGCGACGCGCCTGCTGGGCAGGGCGACGCGGACCTGCGGGTAGCCCGGGAGCGGAAGGGAGGGGACGCGGACGACGGGGCACGGCGCGGGGGCGTCGGGCCCGGTCGAGGCGGCGGTGGCGGGAGCCACGACGAGGGGGGCGTGACCGCGATCGACGAGGTGCCGGGCGGTCTGGAGCGCGCAGTGGGCCACGCCGTTCACATCGGGGGGAAAGGATTCGGTCACGATGACGACACGCATACCCGTGTTGTCGCCGTGCTGGACGTGCCCGCGTCAACGTGGATCTTTCCGGACGAGGAACGTCCCATGAGCGTTGTGCTGTGCGGCCGGACCGGACGGCCCCCGGCCACGCGCTCCTGGCCCCCGGGTCACCGGATGTTCACACGGTGGGCGTGTCCGGTCCGATCCGGCTGCGTACGGCGGTCTGGACCTCGTCCTCCTCGGCCGGGTCGGCGGCGAGTCTGCGCAGCCGCTCGACGACGCGCGTGTCGCCGGTCTCGGCGTGCCGGGCGGCGAGCTCGCGGGTGGTCTCCTCGCAGTCCCACAGGCACTCGACGGCGAATCCGGCGGGGAAGGAGGGGTCGGTGGCGGCCAGGGCTCGGGCGGCTCGGCCGCGCAGATGGGAGGAGGCGGTCTCGCGGTAGACGTGGCGCAGGACGGGCGCGGCGCAGGTGATGCCGAGCCGGCCGGCGCCGTCGACCAGGGTCCACAGGGTGGGAGCGTCGGGGCCTTCGCCCCGGACCGCCTCCCGGAGGGCGGCGAGGACGAGGTCGCGGTCCCGGACCGTGCCGCGGCAGGCGAGCACACGTCCGGCGGCGGCGCCGAGCAGGTCGGGGCGGTGGGCCCAGCCGCGTGCCCGGTCGACGGCGGCGGCTCCCCGCATGCGTTCGAAGGCGTCGACGGCGGCCTCCACCACGGTGGCGGAGCCGTCGGACACCGCGGCCTCGATGAGGTCCAGGGCGTCGGGGTCGTCGCCGTCGGCGAGGTAGCGCAGGGCGGTACAGCGGGCCGCGTCGGTGCCCGCCCGGGCGGCACGGAGGATCTCGGGCCGGTCCTCGGGGCCGGCGACGGCGGTGAGGCAGCGGGCGGCGGGGACATGGCGGGGCGCGCCGCGTTCGGCGCCCTGCTGGGCCCACTCGAACACCGCCTGCACGCTCCACCCGGGCCGGGGTCCGGTGGGGCGCATCTGTCGTTGCCAGAGGTCGAAGCAGCCGGCCTCGTGCGCGGCACGCACGCGGGTGGCGACCGACTCGCGCGGGTCGTCGGCCCACAGCCGCCACGGCCGGGGCTCGAAGGCGTCGCGCACCGCGGCGGCCAGCTCGGCCTCGCCCTCTGCGTCGGTGGCGAAGCGCGCGAGGACCGGCGCGGCGAGGGCGCGCAGCCCCGCGTCGTCGTCCCTGAGCGCGAGTTCGTCCAGGGCCCAGGCCCAGTTGGCGCCGGTGGCGGCGTACCTGCGCAGCAGGGCGAGCGCGTCCCGCCTGCCGTAGGAGGCGAGGTGCCCGAGCACGGCGAGGGCGAGTCCGGTGCGTGACTCGTCGGTGTCGAGGGCGTCCTCGGGGTCGAAGAGGTGCTCCTCGATCCGGTCCAGTTCGCCGTCGAGGTCGAGGAAGAGCCGGGCGTAGTACAGGGAGCGGTTCTCCACCTGCCAGTCGTGGCGTGGGTCGCTCAGCACGCAGTGGTTCAGTGCCGCCAGCGCCTCGGCGCGGGGGGCGGTGAGCGCGTGCAGCGTGCCGTCGCCGCGGCCCCGCTGGAGCAGGCCGAGCAGCGTACCGCTGGGCGCTATGACCGGATCGAACATGGGAAACAGCCTCACATCAAGCGTCGACGCAACCGGGGATCTCGTACTACCTGGCCGCGCGACAACAGGTCGGGGCGCCCGCCGTCCGCTGCTTGCTGTAGACCATCTTCCTCTGCCTCTCGTCGGTGGCCCATACGGGCCGGATCACGGCCCGCGCGGTGCGGCAACACCTGCCCAGCCATCGCGTCCGTGAATCACGACGTCATGATGACCCGGCGTCCGCGCTGCCGCGACCGAAATTTCCGGCGGCCCTGTACCGCCTCCCCCGTTGTTTGTGTCGTTCCTGGTCAGAAGGGCCGAAGCGGCTGCCTCCGGCCCGGGGATCAGCTCTCGCCGAACATCTCCAGCAGCTCCGTCCTGCCGAACATCCGGGCCGTGTCGACGGCCGAGGGGGTGCCGGCGGTCGGGTCCGCGCCGCCCTCGAGGAGGGCTTTGATCACTTCCTGCTCACCCTTGAAGACCGCTCCTGCGAGGGGGGTCTGGCCCCGGTCGTTGACGCGGTCGGCGTCGGCGCCTCGGGCCAGCAGCGCGCGGACGGCGGCTGCGTGGCCGTGGTATGCGGCGAGCATCACCAGGGAGTCGCCGCGGTCGTTGGTGAGGTCGGCCGGGACGCCCGCGTCGACGTACGCCACGAGTGTCTCGGTCCGCCCCTGCCGGGCCAGATCGAAGATCTTGGTCGCCAGCTCCACGACCTCGGGGTCGGGGGCTTCACTCATCGGCCGGACCGCCTCTCACTGCGAACGTTCGGTACTGCGGGGAGCAAGCGTACGGCGGTCCGCGCTGGTCGGCCGTACGGGTGAATCGCCAGCGTACTGGCTCGTGCGCCACATGACCTGATGCGCCCGCGGTAAAGATCACACGGACGTGGTGGGACGCAACAGTGACGCTCAGGCACCCCACGAGACTCCGCCAACCGATGGAAATTGGGCGAAATTCACCCAGTTGCACCTTTTGTCATATGGATACATTCTGTGAGCCTGGAAGAACTCATGGTGACTGTCCCCGTGAACCAGGAGAGAGCAATGATCCTCAACATCTCGGGCGTTGTGCTGCTCGGCACCGTCGTCTTCCTGTTCTGCCGCAACCACGGGTTGAAGAGCTCGCACGCGACGGTCTGCGGGCTCTTCGGCTTCTACCTGTCGAGCACCGGCGTGGCCCCGAGCATCAAGGCCGGGGGCGCAAGCCTCGCGAGCCTCTTGGGCGGGCTCAATTTCTGATTCCGCCCCTCTCCGCACGCACCCCTGGAGCATGAAGTGGCCCGGCGCCCTCTCCCTCGCATTCTGAGCAACGGCAGCACACAGATCGCCCGCGGCCGGGAGCTGGCCCGGACGGCGGCGGGCGGCGCCACCGATGTCCTCCACCCGCTGATCACGATCTCGCGCGGTCTGCGCCGACTGGCCGGGGCCGGGCGGCGCAAGTGGGCGGAGACACCGAAGGACCGGCGGGGACCGCTCCTCTTCCTGGTCGCCTCGGTGATCCTGGTCGTGGCCCTGGTGCCGTACGGGCCGCTGCTCGCCGGCATCGTCCTCATGGCGGCGGCGGGCTGGCGGGGCCGCGACCGCACCCCGCCGAAGCCCAAGGGCCCCGACGAGTCGCGCGTCCAGCGCCTGGCCTCCCTGTACGAGGCTCTGGTCCCCTACTTCTCGGCGGCCGAGGACCCGTCACCGCTGTACGCGCACGGCGGCGCGTGGGAGAAGGCGTTCCCCGCCTTCGAGTTCGACGACTCGGGACGCGTGCGCCACCTGACGATCCGCTACCCCGCGTACTTCACGGACGGCGAGGCCGAGTCCCGCGCGCGGATCGAGCACCTGCTCACCGTCAAGGCCGGCCGGGGCCGCGAATACCTCTTCTCCTGGGACGAGGAGGGCAACCAGCTCACCGTCACCGCGCTCGCCCCGCTGCCCACGGACATCGCCGCGCAGCGCTTCGTCACGGCGCCGGCCGAGACCGTGCTCGGTTTCACCGACCCCGGCGAGGTCCAGCGCACGCTCCCCCTCGGCTACGGCGAGGAGCAGCGCGACGTGCCGCCGGTCCTCTGGCGCACGGGCCTGCGCTCCACCGAGCCGCACCTGCTGGCCCTGGGCCAGGCCGGCAGCGGCACCTCGACGTTGCTGCGCTCCATCGCGCTCCAGGCCCTCCGGCACGGCGACGTGCTGATCGTCGACGGCGGCGGCACCGGCGAGTTCGCCTGCCTGACCGGCCGGGACGGGGTGCTCGCGGTCGAGTGCGGGCTGGCCGGGGTGCTGGCGAGCCTGGAGTGGGCTGCCACCGAGACAGAGCGCAGGCTCATCGCCGTCAACCGCGCGCGGCAGGCGGGTCATCCGCCGCCGGAGGACACCAAGCGGCCGCTGTGGCTGCTGCTCGACCGGCCGACCGCGTTCACGCACCTGGCCACCACGGACGGCCGCAAGGACCCGCAGGCGCTGCTCCAGGTGCCGCTGCGGCACGGACGCGCGGTCAGCGTGGCGGTCGTCGTGGCCGAGCAGTTCGACAGCGCGGAGGCGCTGAGCGACGCGGTACGGCAGCACACGCGCGCGCGTGTCGTCCTCGGGCCGGCGACGGCGGAGCAACTCAAGGCGGTGCTGGGGGCGCCGGCGCACACGACGCCGCTGCCCGTCGTCCCGGCCGGACGCGGGTACGCCCGACTGGGGACGAAGCCGGTCCACCGGCTCCAGGTGCCGGCCACGCCCGACCCCTACGACGACGCGACGAGCGACGCGCACCGGCAGGCCGTGCTCGATCTTCTGCCGCCGAAGACCACGCCGGCCGACGGCGAGCGGGTGCCGGAGCCCATGGAGACGATGACGGAAGCGATCGCGGAGCCCACCGAGACGGTGACGGAAGCAATCGCGGAGCCCACCGAGACGGTGACGAAAGCAATCGCGGAGCCCACCGAGACGGTGACGAAAGCAATCGCGGAGCCCTCGTGAACGCCCTCGTCGGAGCCCTGGTGAACGCCTTTGGCAGAGCCGTCGTGAGCCGCGAAGCCCCAAGCGGAGGCAAGGCACGCCGCCCCGAGCCGACCCACCGGACCGCGCGCAGCACTCAGGCGACGGCCGTCGTGAGCCGCGAAGCCCCAACCGGAGGCAAGCCACGCCGCCCCGAGCCGACCCACCGGACCGCGCGCAGCACTCAGGCGACGAAGGTGCGAGGGGACTCGCCCCCGTTGGAGGCCCCCGCCTCCACCAGCCGGGCCGCCGCAGCCAGGCGCGTCGCCGCCTCTTCCGCCACCGCCCCCGCGACCGTGAACGGCAGGCGGACATAGCCCTCGAAGGCGCCGTCGACGCCGAAGCGCGGACCGGAGGGGACACGGACGCCCACCCGCTCGCCGGCCTCGGCGATACGGGAGCCCGACAGGCCGCCGGTGCGCACCCACAGCGTGAGGCCGCCGCCGGGGACCTCGAACTCCCAGCCGGGCAGCTCGCGCCGGACCGCCGCGACCAGGGCGTCCCGGTTGTCGCGGGCCTGGTCCCGCCGGACCGCCACGGCCTTCTCCCACCCTCCGGTGCTGAACAGCCAGTTCACGGCCAACTGCTCCAGCACGGGGGTGCCCAGGTCGGCATAGGCCCGCGCGGCGACCAGGCTGCGGATCACATCGGGGGCGGCCCGTACCCAGCCGACGCGCATCCCGGCCCAGAACGCCTTGCTGGCCGAGCCGACGGTGATCACCGTGGATCCGGCCGGGTCGAAGGCGCACACCCGCCGCGGCATCTCCAGCCCCGGCTCCAGGTACAGCTCGCTCATCGTCTCGTCGACGACGAGCACCGTCCCCGCCGAGCGGGCCGCCTCCACCAGCCTCCGCCGCTGCTCCTCGTCGGTGAGCGCGCCGGTCGGGTTGTGGAAGTCGGCGACGACGTAGGCGATCCGGGGCGCGGCCTCGCGCAGCACCTGGCGCCAGCGGTCCAGGTCCCACCCGGTCAGCCCCTCGGCCATGGCCACGGGCACGAGCCGGGCGCCCGCCTCCCGCATCAGCTGGAGGATGTTCGCGTAGGACGGCGACTCGACGGCGATGCGCTCGCCGCGGCCCCCGAAGAGGTGGCAGATGGCGTCGATGGCGCCCATGGCACCGGTCGTCACCATGATCTGCTCGGGCATGGTGGGGATCCCACGCGTGGTGTACCGCTCGGCGATCATCGCACGGAGTGCGGGCAGCCCGGCGGGATAGTCGCCGTGGGTGTGGGCGTAGGGCGGCAGTTCCTCCAGCGCGCCCTGAACGGCGCGGGTGAGCCACGGCTCCGGGGCCGGCAGGGCCGCGGTGCCCAGGTCGATCATCGAGCCCAGTGCCTCCGGCGGCAGGGGCTCCAGTCCGCGCGCGGGCAGCGGATTCCCGGCCGGCACCGCGGTCCAGCTGCCCGCGCCGCGCCGGGACTCCAGGAAGCCCTCGGTGCGCAGGGCCTCGTACGCGGCGGCGACCGTGGTGCGGCTGACGGAGAGGGACAGGGCGAGTTCGCGCTCGGCGGGCAGCCGGGCGGCCACCGGGACACGGCCTTCGAGCACCAGCAGCCGGATGCCGTCGGCGAGCGCGCGGTAGGCGGGCGGGCGGCGTGAGCCCGGGCCCGCCGGGCGGTCCTGCTGGGACTTGAGCAGCCGAGCTAGCTGCGCGGCGCCCACCGCAGAGGTCCACTGCGCCATGACGACCAGTCCACCTTTCTCGAATTGGCCATGGATGGATAATCTCCCCACGCCACAGAGTGTCATCCACCAGGCCACTTCCACCACCAGGGGGGACGCTTTGTCCACACCGGCCAGACTCGGGCGACGACTGATCCAGCTCTACGTCGGCCTCACGCTGTACGGCGCGAGTTCCGCGCTCCTCGTCCGGTCGGGCCTGGGCCTGGAGCCATGGAACGTGCTGCACCAGGGCCTGTCCGAACTGACGGGCCTGACCATCGGCGTGGTGTCGATCATCATCGGCGCGGCGGTGCTGCTCCTGTGGGTCCCGCTGCGCCAGCGCCCCGGGCTGGGCACGGTCTCCAACGTCTTCGTCGTCGGCCTCGCCCTGGACGGCACCCTCGCCCTGGTGCCCGACGCCGGCACACTGGCCGTCCGGGTTCCGCTGCTCCTGGCGGGCATCGTGCTCAACGGAGTGGCCACCGGCCTCTACATCGCCGCCCGCTTCGGGCCCGGCCCCCGCGACGGACTGATGACGGGGCTGCACCAGCGCACCGGCCGCTCGATCCGCCTGATGCGGACGGCCGTGGAGGTGGCGGTCGTGGTCACCGGCTTCGCCCTCGGCGGCACGATCGGCGTGGGCACGGTGCTGTACGCGGTGTCCATCGGCCCACTGGCCCAGCTCTTCCTGCGTGTGTTCGCCGTTCCGGCGCCGGCCGGAGACAAGCCCGTTGCCGCCGGGACACCCGAACGAGCCATACTGCGTCCGTGACCACGCCCGTACGCCACCCGTACCTCGACCATCCGGGACCGATCCCGTTCGCGCACCGCGGCGGGGCGGCCGACGGGCTGGAGAACACGGTGGCGCAGTTCCGGCAGGCGGCCGGACTCGGCTACCGCTACATGGAGACCGACGTGCACGCCACGGCGGACGGCCGGCTCGTCGCCTTCCACGACGCGACGCTGGACCGGGTGACCGACGGCGCGGGCCGGATCGCGGACCTGCCGTGGGAGGACGTGCGCCAGGCGCGCGTGGCGGGCCGGGAGCCGGTGCCGCTCTTCGCGGAGCTGCTGGAGACCTTCCCCGAGGTCCGCTGGAACGTCGATGTCAAGGCGGAGCCCGCCCTGCACCCCCTGCTGGACCTGATCGAGCGGACGAACGCCTGGGACCGCGTCTGCGTCGGCTCGTTCTCCGAGGCGCGCGTGATCCGGGCGCAGCGCCTGGCCGGGCCGCGCCTCGCGACCTCGTACGGCACCCGCGGGGTACTGGCCCTCCGGCTGCGCTCCTGGGGTCTGCCGGCGGTGCCGCGCCGGTCCGCGGTGGCCGCGCAGGTGCCCGTCTCCCAGTACGGCGTCCCGGTGGTCGACCGGCGGTTCGTGCGCGGCGCCCACGCGCGCGGGCTGCACGTGCACGTGTGGACGATCAACGAACCCGCGCTGATGGACCGTCTCCTGGACCTCGGTGTCGATGGCATCATGACCGATCACATCGACACGTTGCGCAAGGTCATGGAGGACCGGGGTGTCTGGGCCTGAGGCCCGGCACACCCCCGTGCACCTTCGCGGACCGTCGGCAGCAGGGGAACCAGCGGGGAAGCGAGGGCACGGGGTGGGCAGTGACACCGTGCGGGCAGGGCAGGCCGGCGACGAGGCCGCCGACCGGCGCCGCGAGCAGCGCGGCTGGTACTTCTACGACTGGGCGTGCTCCGTCTACTCCACGAGCGTGCTCACCGTGTTCCTCGGCCCCTACCTCACGGCGATCGCCGAGTCGGCGGCGGACGCGGACGGGTTCGTGCACCCGCTGGGCATCCCGGTGCGGGCCGGGTCGTTCTTCGCGTACTGCGTCTCGGCGTCCGTCATCGTGGCGATCGTGCTGATGCCGGTCGCGGGCGCGGCGGCCGACCGCACCGGCCGCAAGAAGCCACTCCTGGCGGCCGCCGCCTATGTGGGCGCCGGCGCCACCACGGGCCTGTTCTTCCTGGACGGCCACCGCTATCTGCTCGGCGGTCTGCTGCTGGTCGTCGCCAACGCGTCGGTGGCCGTCTCGATGGTCCTCTACAACTCCTATCTGCCGCAGATCGCCGCGCCCGAGGAGCGCGACGCGGTCTCCTCGCGCGGCTGGGCCTTCGGCTACGCGGCCGGCTCACTGGTGCTGGTGGCGAATCTCGTCCTGTTCACCGCCCACGACTCCTTCGGCGTCTCGGAGTCGACGGCCGTGCGCATCTGCCTGGCCTCGGCCGGTCTGTGGTGGGGCGTCTTCACGCTCGTCCCACTGAAGCGGCTGCGCGACCGCCGCACCGCCCCCGCCGCGGCGCCGGTCCACGGCTGGCGCCAACTCGCCTCGACCATCCGGGACATGCGGGGCAAACCGCTCACCCTGTCCTTCCTGCTCGCCTACCTCGTCTACAACGACGGCATCCAGACGGTGATCTCGCAGGCCTCGGTGTACGGCTCCCGGGAGCTGGGCCTGAGCCAGTCGACGCTCATCACGGCGGTGCTGATGGTGCAGGTGCTGGCGGTGGCGGGGGCGCTCGGCATGGGACGGCTGGCCCGCCGGTACGGGGCCAAGCGCACGATCCTCGGATCGCTGGCCGCGTGGGCGGTGATCCTGGCGGCCGGGTACTTCCTGCCGGCCGGGGCGCCGATGTGGTTCTTCGTGCTGGCGGCCGGGATCGGGCTGGTCCTCGGCGGGAGCCAGGCGCTGTCCCGGTCGCTGTTCTCGCACCTGGTCCCGCCGGGCAAGGAGGCCGAGTACTTCTCGGCGTACGAGATGAGCGACCGGGGCATGAGCTGGCTCGGCCCGCTCCTGTTCGGGATCACCTACCAGCTGACCGGCAGCTACCGGGACGCCATCATCTCGCTGATGGCGTTCTTCGCGATCGGGTTCGTGCTGCTCGCCCGGGTTCCGGTGCGCCGTGCGATCAGCGACGCGGGCAATCCCGTTCCGGATCGGATTTAGCGCTCAAGGCGAAAGGGCGGTAGTGTACGCGTTTGGCCTGCCAGGCGTACCGTTACTGCGCGTCAAAGATGCCGAAACGCTGGGTGACATCTCCTAACGGATGTGACAAACCGGGCGCCGGTGGGTACTGCACTGGTTGACAAGGCTGCGGCTACGACGGCGACGCATGACCCGGAACGGGAGATCGGAACGGGAATCTTTACCGCCGACCGGACGTTGACCGGATGACGACGACAGCGACACCTGTCCTGTGGGCGACAAGCCCGGGAGGCACGATTCATGAGTGAGCGAGCTCTTCGCGGCACGCGCCTCGTGGTGACCAGCTACGAGACCGACCGCGGTATCGACCTGGCTCCGCGCCAGGCCGTGGAGTACGCATGCGAGAAGGGGCACCGTTTCGAGATGCCCTTCTCGGTCGAGGCGGAGATCCCGCCGGAGTGGGAGTGCAAGGTCTGCGGGGCCCAGGCACTCCTGGTGGATGGCGACGGGCCGGAGGAGAAGAAGGCGAAGCCGGCGCGTACGCACTGGGACATGCTGATGGAGCGGCGTACCCGCGAGGAACTCGAAGAGGTCCTCGAGGAGCGTCTCGCCGTGCTGCGGTCCGGCGCGATGAACATCGCCGTCCATCCCCGGGACAGCCGCAAGAGCGCGTAGTCCCCGCCGGGGGGCCGGGCCGGTTCGCAGCGCACGCCACGAACGCCGATGCAGCGGGCGCCGTACTTTCACGTACGGCGCCCGCTGCCATGTTCGTTCACGGTGGCACGAGTGGCGCGATGCGCCGGTGTCACCGGGTCAGCGGCGGGCGCTGCTCCCCTGCCGGATCAGCCGGCCCCGAGGCGTCCGCCGACTCGTCCCTGATCACCTCGCCCTGGACCACCTTGCCGTCCGGGCGGTGGATGCGGGCCTGCTGGAAGGCGTCACCGAGCGTGCCGGGGGTGGCCTCGCGCAGCCTGCGGTCGACGGTCCGCCCCGTGTAGCGGCTCACGGCCTGCTGGACCGGCGGAAGCAGCAGGAGCAGGCCCACCGCGTCCGAGATCAGGCCGGGGATCATCAGCAGCAGGCCACCCAGCATCATCAGGCCGTTGCCACCGCGGCGCGAGGAGGGGGCGCCGCCCTGCTGGAGCGCCTCGTTGAGGTTCTGGAAGGCACGGCGGCCCGCCCGCTTGATCACCACGGCGCCGAGGACGAGGCCGGCGACCAGCAGCAGGAAGACCGTGAACCCGCCCGCCGCTCCCGCGACCACCGTCAGCAGCCAGATCTCCAGCACGATCCACACCGCGAGGCTCAGCGGCAGGTACCGGCGGGACCGGGAACGCCGGGGCCGGGCGGAGTACGAAGAGGTCGGAGCGCCAGTCGTCATGCTCCCAGTGTGCCTGGCGGCTGCTCAATCCCGGATAAGCACTATGCCTGGGGCTTGCCGCCCCGGCTGGTGATCTTGGTCACGCGCTCCCCCACGCCCCACGCGGTGACCCGCCACAGCGCCTCGACAAGGATGTCACGGCTCATCTTGGAGTCGCCGTGCTCGCGCTCGACGAAGGTGATGGGGACCTCGACGACGTGGTAGCCGGCCTTCACGGCGCGGCGGGCCAGGTCGACCTGGAAGCAGTAGCCCTGCGAGGCGACCTCGTCCAGGCCCAGGCCCTCCAGCGTCTCCCGGCGGAAGGCGCGGTAGCCGCCGGTGATGTCCCGCAGGGGGAGGTCCAGGGCGATGCGGGAGTAGGTGCTGCCGCCGCGCGAGAGGAACTCGCGGGACTTCGGCCAGTTCACGACGCGTCCGCCCGGCACCCAGCGGGAGCCGAGGACCAGGTCGGCGCCCTTGAGGGCGGTCAGCAGCCGGGGCAGTTCCTCGGGCTGGTGGGAGCCGTCGGCGTCCATCTCGATCAGGACGCCGTAGTCGCGCTCCAGGCCCCATCGGAAGCCCGCGAGGTAGGCGGCGCCGAGGCCCTCCTTGCCCTTGCGGTGCAGCACGTGCACGTGCCCGTCCTCGGCCGCCAGTTCGTCGGCGAGCTTGCCCGTGCCGTCGGGGCTGTTGTCGTCGGCCACGAGGACGTGCGCCTCGGGGACGGACGTGCGCACCCGGCTCACGATCGTCTTGATGTTCTCCGCCTCGTTGTAGGTCGGAATGATCACCAAGGCCGTGCCGAGCGGGCCGAGTCGCCTGTCCCGGGCCCGGGAGCCGGCCGCGGGGGTACCGTCGCCGTCGTTCACTACTGCCCCTTCATGTCCGTACGCAGGGGACCACCTTAGTGGCCCCGGCCTGCGAGGACGTGACATCGCAGGCGTATGGGGGTGTCGATTCGGCAAGAGCGGGGTAAGAGCGCTCGCCTCGATCGTGTCATGGATCCGCCCGCCCGGCGGATGGGGGCCCGGCGCCCTTCGGGCCGACCTGGGACCCGCTGGCTGCGGGTCTACCGAAAGCCGTTGTCTACTGAGCGCCCGGGCCCCACCCGGGTCACACCTTGCCGACCGTCCGGAACGTTCCCCCGCGGACGCGGGCGCTGAGCCTGGCTCCCAGCGACGGTGACCCGGTGCGGCACACCGTCCCTGACGCAGCGGCGCCGCGACGCGGGTACGGAAGTTCCCCGGCCGGGCGTCCGGTGGTGGACCCGGCAGAACCTACCGGCCCGCTGCTGTCGCCTGTCAACCAGTGCCTTGACCTGTACAAACGGCCACGACCGCCGGGTCGGGGCGGAGGATGCGCAGGTCGCGCGACCCAGCGGCGGGCGCGGGGCGGCGCAGTGCGTCCCCGGGAGATCACTCGCCCGGCCGTACGAACACCGTCCGTCCGCCCACCACGGTCCGCAGGCAGACGGGCAGGTCACCGCCCGGGGTGAGGTCGGGCAGTCCGGGGGTTCCCGAGCGCGGGTCGGTCGACCAGCGCGCGACCCGGTCGTCGGGGGCCTGGACGACGAGTTCGCCGGTGCGCCAGACGGCGTAGTCCGCGGGGGCGCCGGGCACCAGGACGCCCGCGTCGTCCCGTCCGACCGCCCGCCAGCCGCCGCGGGTGTGCGCGGTGAACGCGGCGCGGACGGAGACGCGGTGCTCGGGGGTGCGGTGGAATGCCGCCGCCCGGACCGTGCCCCACGGGTCCAGCGGGGTGACGGGACTGTCGGAGCCGAAGGCGAGGGGGACGCCGGCGCGCAGCAGGGCCGCGAAGGGGTTCAGCGTACGGGCCCGCTCGGCGCCCAGGCGCTGGGCGTACATGCCCTCCTCACCGCCCCACAGGGCGTCGAAGGCGGGCTGTACGGACGCGGTGAGACCCAGTTCGGCGAAGGCCGCGACGGTCTCCGGTGTGAGCATCTCGGCGTGCTCGACGCGGTGCCTGGTGGCGCGGACGCGGGCCAGGCCGACCTTCTCGGCGGCGGCGCGCACGCCGTCGACGACCGCGGTGACGGCGGCGTCGCCGATGGCGTGGAAGCCCGCCTGGAGGCCCGCCTCGGTGCAGGCGGCGACGTGGGCGGCGACGGCGGCCGCGTCCAGGTAGGCGGTGCCGGTGTGGGCGGCGTCGGTGTAGGGCGCGTGCAGGCAGGCGGTGTGCGAGCCGATGGAGCCGTCGACGAAGAGGTCGCCGGCGGCGCCGGCGGCGCCCAGCCGGCGCGCCTTGTCGACGTCCTGCTCGGCCCAGTAGCCGACGACCCGGGGGCCGGGTTCCTCGGCGGCGAGCCGCAGCAGGCCCGTGAAGTCGTCCTCGGAGGAGATGCGCGGGCCGCCGCACTCGTGCACCGATCCGATGCCCAGGGAGGCGGCACGGGCGAGCGCCGCGCGCTGCGCCTCGGCGCGCTGGGCGGGGGTGACGGCGGCGAACGCGGCGGCCCGTACGGCGTGGTGGGCGTCGGCGGTCAGCGGGCCGTCCACGGGCCCGTGGATCTCCGGTACGAGGTCGAGCAGTGCCGAGGTGACGACCGCGGAGTGCACGTCGATACGGCTGAGGTAGAGCGGTCGGCCGCCGGTGGCCTCGTCGAGTTCGGCGCGCGTCGGGGGACGTCCGCCGGGCCAGCGGGCCGCGTCCCAACCGTGGCCGAGCAGGACGCGGTCGTCCGGGTGGGCGGCGGCGAAGTCCCGTACCCGGGCGAGCGCCGCCTCCAGTGAGGGCGCGTCGGACAGGTCGAGACCGGTGAGCGCGAGGCCGGTGGCGGTGGTGTGCACATGGGCGTCGGTGAACGCCGGGGTGACGAGGGCGCCGTCCAGGTCGACCACCTCGTCGACACCGTCGGCGAAGGCGTCGGCCGCCCCCTCCGAGCCGACCCAGGCCACTTGGCCCGCCTCCACGACCATGGCGGTCGCGAACGGGTCGGCGGGACTGTGGATCTCGCCCCTGCGGAGAAGGACGGTCCGGACCTCGGCAGCACGCTCACTCATGCCCCCAGTCTCCCGCCTGCCCCGACCCCCCCGGCACGCAGGTCGCCCGGAGACGCTCCGGAGCTCCACCGCAGGCGCCCCGACGAGCCCGCCCGGCGTCCCGGGACGTGCCTTCTGCGCCGGATCGGGTCAGATACGGGGCGGGCGGGATTCGTACGGGGTGGAGAGGACCACCGTCGTGCGGGTCGAGACGCCCGCCAACGTGCGTACGCGGGCCAGCAGTTCCTCCAGCTCGTGCGGGGTGGAGACGCGGACCTTGAGGATGTAGTTCTCGTCGCCGGCGACGCTGTGGCAGGCCTCGATCTCGGGAACGCCGGCCAGCCGGTCGGCGATGTCGTCGGGGGCGCTGGGATCGAAGGGTTTGACCGAGATGAAGGCGGTCATGGGCAGCCCCACGGCCTCGGCGTCGACGACGGCGGCGTAGCCGCGGATGACACCGCGCTGCTCCAGCCGCCGCACCCGCTGGTGCACGGCCGACGTGGACAGACCGGTGGCCTTGCCCAGGTCGGTGTAGCTCATCCGCCCGTCCTTGACGAGCAGCTGCACGATCTGTCGGTCCAGCTCCTCCATGGCGCAAGAACCTACAGTGCGGCCGATCTCCCGGGACAGCCGAGCGGCCCGGGTCGCGCCACGTCGGCGGACAAACCCACCACGACGGGCACCTGCGAGCGGTATGTGACCAACGCCACACGCCCCGAAGCCTCTCCGTGATGTTCTCGTGATTACCGGCGAGAGCGGACGGGAAGTGCTTGCTGTGGTCGAGGCCGCAGCGCCTTCACGGCCCAGCCTTAGGGGGAGAATCCCATGCAGAGTCTCAAGCGCCCTGGTCGTTCTGTGCCCAGGCGACGGCAGCCGGTCATCGAGTTCCAGCCGGAGAGCCTGGAACCAGACGTCGACGACGACGTGGACGGCGCGGAATCCGACGCCTACGACACCTTCGAGATGTACCGGGTGATCTGCCCGGAGTGCGCGCAGCCCATCGCCCTGCTGGCGGACGAGGAGGTTCTGCCGGAGCACGCGCTGTGCGCCTCGCCGTGGAACCCGTTCGGCCTCACGGTCTGCGCCGGTACGGGACGCTGGGCGTCCGAGGCCCGGCCCGCGGACGAGTCCGCCGACCCCCAGGAGCAGGACACCGCGCTGCTGTTGACGCTCCCGCAGGGCCTCGACTGGCGCATGCAGCCCTTCTCGCACGTCGGCGGCCCGGGCTCCCGCCCGATGCGCGTGCCGCAACTGCGCCGGTTCGCCGCCTGAGCGGCGCCGCACCGCCGGGCACCCGCGTCCGTCCGCGCACCACGGCCAGGGCGCACAGGCCGCCGTGGTGCCCGAACAGCACCCCCGGCCCCGGAGGCTGCCGGGCCGGACGCCGGTGAACTCACGCGCGATTCCACCGGGCGGTGACCTGCCCGCCGCACTCCGCGTTGCCCGGGTATGACCACCACGCATCCGGCAGCCGGACGACGGCGGCGCGTCTTCGTGCCGCCGCCGCCCGCGGAATCGGTTCCGTCTGTGCCTTCGCAGCCGACGGACCCGCCGATCTACCGCGACCTGATGCGCGCCTGGGCCGACCGGGGCCGCACCCTGCCGGGGCGTCACGACCCGGAGTGGGTCCGGCTGGCGGCGCCGCCGGCCGGTCTCGCGCAGCTCAGCGGGTCTCGGGACCCGCGACGTGACGGGCGATGACCATTCGCTGGATCTGGTTGGTGCCCTCGACGATCTGCAGGACCTTGGCCTCGCGCATGTAGCGTTCGACCGGGAAGTCCGTGGTGTAGCCGTAGCCGCCGAGCACCTGGACGGCGTCCGTGGTCACCTTCATGGCCGCGTCGGTGCAGAACAGCTTGGCCATGGCCGCCTGCCGCGCGAACGGCAGGCCCGCGTCCCGCAGCCGCGCCGCCGCCAGGTACAGCGCGCGGCCGGCCTCGATCTGCGTCGCCATGTCGGCGAGCATGAAGCGCAGTCCCTGGAAGTCGGAGATCGGCCGTCCGAACTGCTGCCGTCCGGCGGCGTAGCCGACCGCCTCGTCCAGCGCGGCCTGGGCGAGGCCGATGGCGCAGGCCGCGATGCCGAGGCGTCCGGAGTCGAGCGCGGACAGCGCGATGGCGAAGCCCTGCCCCTCCTCCCCCAGACGCCGGTCGTCTCCGACCCGCACACCGTCGAGATGGAGCTGCGCGGTGGGCGAGCCCTTCAGGCCCATCTTCTTCTCCGGGGCGGCGGCGCTCAGGCCCTCGGCGCCGGCCGGCACGAGGAAGGCGGTGATCCCACGCGGGCCCCGCTCACCGGTGCGGGCCATCACCGTGTAGAAGTCGGCGACCCCGCCGTGGGTGATCCAGGACTTGGTCCCGGTGAGCACCCAGCCGTCGCCGTCCCGGACCGCCTTGGTGCTGAGCGAGGCGGCGTCGGAGCCGGAGGCCGGCTCGGAGAGGGCGTACGCGCCGAGCAGGCCGCCGCCCAGCATCGCGGGCAGATGCTCCACCTGCTGCTTCTTGGTGCCGTAGGCGGCGAGCCCGTAGGAGGCGAGGGTGTGCACGCTCAGGCCCAGGCCGACGGTGAGACGGGCCGCGGCCAGTTCCTCCAGGACCTGGAGGTAGACCTCGTAGGGCTGGTCGCCGCCGCCGTACTCGGAGTCGTAGGGCAGGCCGAGCAGGCCGGAGCGGGAGAGCAGGGTGAAGGCCTCGCGCGGGAAGCGTCCCGCGTCCTCCTCCTCGGCCGCCTTCGGGGCGATCTCGTGCTGCGCGATGTCGCGGACGAGCGAGATCAGGTCCCGGGCCTCCTCCGTGGGCAGTTGCCGGTCCACCGGCTGCGGGGCGCGGTCGGGCATGGCGACGCTCTCCTCCCTTTCGGGCACATCGGCGGATGTGCGCCTTGGGTGGGGCGGCTCCGCCGGGGTCTTTCTCGGGCCCAGCCGGTGTCGGCGATCCCGGGTCGCGGAAGCTGCTGACCAGCGGCTGTGCGCTGTGAGTATGCCCGATCCGAGGCATCTCGTCACCGGTTAACGACCGCTTACTTCAAGAAATCCCGGGGGCCCGAAATTGGTCCGAACCATTGACCGCACTGGTCTAGTCCTCCTAGGGTGCCCGAACCAACGCTTGCCGCGTTCATGCCAATCGGCACGATCCCCTCTCCCCCACGAGGAGACACCGATGCACACTCCGCACCGCCTCCGGGCGCTGCTGTCCGCCGCCTGTACCGTCGCGCTCGGCGCCGGACTGCTCGCCGGCGCGGGCACGGCCACCGCCACCCCCACCCGGTTCGCCGCCCAGACGGCCGCCGCGGGCTCCAAGGTGGTCGGCTACTTCACCGAATGGGGCGTCTACGACCGCAAGTACCACGTCAAGAACATCGAGACCTCCGGCTCCGCGGCGAAACTCACCCACATCAACTACGCCTTCGGCAACGTCACCGGCGGCAAGTGCGCCATGGGCGACTCGTACGCGGCGACCGACCGCGCCTACACCGCCGACGAGTCGGTGGACGGGGTCGCCGACACCTGGGACCAGCCGGTGCGCGGCAACTTCAACCAGCTGCTGAAGCTGAAGAAGAAGCACCCGGGGCTGAAGGTGCTGTGGTCGTTCGGCGGCTGGACCTGGTCGGGCGGCTTCGGCGAGGCCGCGAAGAACCCGGCCGCCTTCGCCCAGTCCTGCTACGACCTGGTCAACAACTCCAAGTGGGCGGGCGTCTTCGACGGCATCGACATCGACTGGGAGTACCCCAACGCCTGCGGCAACACCTGTGACACCAGCGGCCGCGCGGCCTACAAGAACCTGATGGCGGCGCTGCGGGCCAAGTTCGGCGGCGGTGCGCTGGTCACCGCGGCGATCCCGGCGGACGCCAGTAGCGGCGGCAAGATCGACGCGGCCGACTACGCGGGCGCCGCGGCGCATGTCGACTGGTACAAGCCCATGACCTACGACTACTTCGGCGCCTGGGACGCGGCCGGGCCGACGGCTCCGCACTCGCCGCTGAACTCCTACTCCGGCATCCCGAAGACGCAGTACACCACCTCGGCGACCATCGCCAAGCTCAAGGGCCTCGGGATCCCCGCCTCGAAGCTGCTGCTCGGCATCGGCTTCTACGGCCGCGGCTGGACCGGCGTCACCCAGTCCGCGCCCGGCGGCACGGCGACCGGACCGGCGGCGGGCACGTACGAACAGGGCATCGACGACTACAAGGTGCTCAGGACCAAGTGCCCGGCGACCGGCACGGTGGGCGGCACCGCGTACGCCAAGTGCGGTAGCGAATGGTGGAGTTATGACACTCCGGCGACCATCGCGACCAAGATGACGTACAAGAACGACCAGGGCCTGGGCGGGACGTTCTTCTGGGAGCTGAGCGGGGACACCGCGAGCGGTGAGCTGATCAAGGCGATCAAGTAGCGCCGCGGCCGTGGAGGGGGGCGGAGGGCAAGTCCCTCGGCCCCCCTTCCTCGCCCCTTGCTGCTCAGTCGTCGCGGCGGGCGGGTGCGGGGGCCGGGTGGGTCGGGTCGATCTCCTGGATGGCGCGCAGCGCGCCGCCGAGGGTCTTCACCAGCAACTCGCGCATGGTCTCCCGGGAGAGTCCGGGCCGGCCGATCCAGTCCAGGGTGGCGCCCTCGACACTGCACACCCACGCGAGCAGCCCCATGCGGGCCACCGGGGCGATGTCGGTACGGCCGTAGGCACCCTCCGCGATGGTCGCGACGATGGCCTCGCGCACGCCGTCCCGGACGGCGTGCACCTCGGTGTCGAAGCCGACGCCGCCGCTGACGATGGTGCGGTAGGCGGCCTGGTTGTGCTCCGCGTAGCGCAGGTAGCCGTCGATGGTGCGCTGCACCCGGTCCACGGCCGGCATCTCCAGGCCGCGCGCCGCGGAGGTGACCAGGTCGGCGACGGAGTCCTCGATGATCGCCAGGTAGTAGCCGCGCTTGGACCGGAAGTAGTAGTAGATCAGCCCCTTGGCCACATGGGCCTGCCGGGCGATGTCGTCCATCGAGAGGGCGTCGTAGGAGGTGTCGGCGAACAACCTCCGCCCGATGGCGAGGAGTTCGGCGCGACGACCCTCGGAGCGCTCGGTGCCGCGCACCCGGCTGGGGGTCCCCCCTGCTCGAACGGAGTTCGGAGCTTGGGGGCGGGCGGTCTCACGCGGTTGGATATTCAATTCGACCCTGGCCTCCAACTGGCGGTCGGACAACCGCAGTATGGCAGGCCGGCATGGCCCGGAGGCAGGTCGCCTCGAAGGCCCCGGTCGCCCGGGGCCCTCGTACACGCGCGGAGTTCCGGTCAGCTCACGCCCACGGCGGCGAGCGCCTTGCGCTGGTGGCCCGTGAGGTGGGCCGGGAAGTACAGGTAGCAGATGCCGCCGGAGCCGGAGGCGACCTTGCCGGAGGCGTTGTAGCGCTTGGTCCTCAGCCAGATGTTCTCGAACTCCCGGCGCCGGTACACACGCCGTACCGCCGCGTCGTTCGGCGAGGCCGGGTCGTTGGCGATCACGTCGCCGTCCGCAGTGAAGCCGATGACGGTCATCAGGTGGCCGTTGGTGCCGTAACCGGCCCCGGTCAGCTCGGTGTTGAGGAAGGACTGGGACGTTATGGCCGGGATCCCGGCCGCGATCAGCGTCTCCAGGTCGGTGAGCGAGCCGAGCCGGGTCACCACTCCCTGGAGGTCCTTGAAGGTGGCCGCGTAGGCGGCGTTGAACGGCCAGTTGCCGCAGCCTTCGTACTGGTAGTCGTACGTGTACCGGGCCGCGTTGCAGACCTGCGGGTCGGCGTAGGACGGGTCGACCCAGGACAGCTGCTCGGGGGTGAGCCGTCCGCCCCAGTACTCGACGATCATCTGGGAGGAGGTGGGACTGCACCAGGCCTCGCCACCGTTGTCGTACTCGGGGTACTGGCCGGAGTGGATCGACTGCGAGTAGCGCGGGACGGTCAACTCCTTGGCCACGCCGGGTGTGGAGGCCGGGACGGTGAAGCGGTCGGGGACGTCGGAGCCCATGGCGCCGATCCGCCAGACGGTGGGTGTGAGCCGGGTGCCGGGCCTGCGGTGGAGGGTGAGCCGCAGCCGGTAGGAGGTGAGGCGCAGCCCGGAGGCCGGGTCGTCCAGGGAGAAGGTGTCCGTCCAGATGGTGCTGCGGCCGTCGCTCTGGCCGTCGACGGAGGTCCGTTTGATGTCCTGGTCGCCGGCCGCCCAGCGGCCCATCACGTACCAGGGGGTGTCCGTGCCGTCGGAGTACGTGCCGCGCAGTTCGACCTGGAGCCAGGTGCCGGCCGGGGTGTGCGCGTTCCAGGAGGCGACCGCCTCCGTGGCCGGCACGGACAGCCGGTGCGCCGGGCTGGTCCAGGTGGCGTACTCCCAGGTCCTGGTCGTGCCGGTGTGCGGGTCGGTGTAGTCGGTGGTGCCCGCGGGCTGCGCGATCTCGAGGCCGGGACGGGTGCCCGCGACGGCGCGGGTGCCGCGGGCCGTGCCCGCGCGCCAGTCGGTGTACGTGGTCCAGGCGCGGTAGTCGACCGGGCGGGCCGGGGCGGCTCCGGCGTTCTTGGCGCCGGTGGCGGGGGCGGCCGTGGCCGCGGCGGCCAGCGGGGTCGCGCCACCCGCCATCGCCGCCGCGGCGACCGCGACGGCCAGGACTGATCTGCGGGACGGCTGTTCGGCTCTGCTCATGGGTGGATGACCCCCAGGTGTCCGAAGTCGGGGCGGGTCCGTGGCTGCGCCCACTATGGCCGTGACACCGGCCTCCGGCCAGCACTTCGACATACGCCACGCCCATCAATATTGGTCTCCACCACTGGCATGACCTGCGCCGGGTCCCCGCGTCGCCAGTCAGGCGGTCCGCCCGCGCGGCCACCGGCGGCGCGGGGAGCGGTCACTAGAATGACCACGGAGAACACACCGCCCCCTCTACGCACTCCGGGAATCGCCATCCGCGCCCTCGCCGCCTTCCTTCGTGATGCGCCGCCGTCCTGCGGGACCGTGCGGCTGGTCGGCGTCGACGGGCACGCGGGATCCGGGAAGTCCACGTTCACCGGGAAGTTGGCCGCGGCACTGGGGGGCGCGCCCGTGCTGCACCTGGACGACGTCGCCAGCCATGAGGAACTGTTCGCGTGGCAGGGTCGGCTGCTGAGCGAGGTCGTCGAGCCCCTCGGGCGAGGAGCGGCGGCGCGCTACGCCCCCTACGACTGGCGGGCGCGGCGGTTCGGGGCCGCGCGGACGCTGCCGCAGGCGCCCGTAGTCCTTGTGGAGGGCGTGGGCGCCGGACGGCGGGCACTGCGTCCGTATCTGGCGCACCTGCTGTGGATGGATCTGCCACGGGAGGAGGCCTGGGCGCGGGGCCGGTCGCGCGACGGCGAGGAACAGCGGGAGTTCTGGGCCGGGTGGGTCGAGGCCGAGCGGCGGCACTTCGCCGAGGACCCCTCGCGGCCCTTCGCTGATCTTCTGGTGCGGCAGTTGCCAGAGGGATACGCGGTGCTGTCAGGGCCTGCCGGGGCCGTTGGACCGGACCAGTTCGTCACCCTCGGTGACGGGCCATCGGCAATGTGCTGAACTTGTGAAGGCCCTTGCCGGGCAACTTTCCCAAGTCCCCCAACTCCGCTTGACCGGGGGGTCGTACAGGTCTTACGTTCTGAAGGAGCGGTCATCGCGTACCGCCCGCAGTCACGAAGCCCCCGGTTGTTCCCCCGTGATCGGGGGCTTCGTTCTGCCTTCTTGGCGTTTTCCGGACGCTGCGCGACGTCATTCGCTCACCCTCGGTCACCACACCGGGTGCGTCCCGTGCACCCGCCACGTCGCCGAACAGCCAGTGCGGCACCCTTCGGCGGGCGGCGGCCCCGCAGGTACGATGCCCTCGGTGCGACCTTTGAACGACTGCTTCGCGCACCTGCAACTCCGGTCCGCGGTACAGCGGTTCGACCACAGGAAGCCGTCAGGTGGATGCCTGGCGGCGAACCTTCGGGGGCACGGTTTGTGGGGGACGTGATGGACTTCGGCACGCAGGGCCCGAAGGCCCCGGCCGACCTCGCGTGGCTGCGAGGCGTGGACGCCTACACCATGGGCGCCTATCCGCAGGCGGAGGAGGAGTTCCGGGCCGCGGTGCGGCTGGACCCGGGGATGGCCGACGGCTGGCTCGGTCTGCACGCGCTGCGCGTCGACACGACGACCGCGCTGCTCAGGATGTTCCGGCACCGCGACCGCTTCGGCGAACAGCGTGCCCGGCACCGCCGCACCCTCAACTCCTGGTACTGGCTGGGCTGGTGGGTGCAGCCCGTGCTGGAGAGGCCGCGCGACCTGCTGCTCGCGCACGCCTCGCACTGGCTGGACGGCCGCCATGTCCCCGAGCTGGACCGCGCGCTGGCCGGGCTGCCGCCGGTGGACGCCGACCCCCAGGTCCGCTTTCTGCACGCCTGCCGCGCCTACCTCGTCAAGGACTGGGAACAGCTCGTCCGGCACACCGACCCGCTGCTCGACGATCCGCTGCTCGGCATCGAGGCCGGACTGTTCGGCGGCATGGCCCGGGTGCGCCTGGAGATGTACGGGCAGGCCGAGCCGCTGCTGTCGGCCGCGCTGATGCGCTGCCGCAGCGAGCAGCCGCAGCGCAAGGAACTCAGGTACTGGCTCGCGCGGGCGCACGAGGGCACCGGCCGCAGCGCGGCGGCGCTGCCCCTGTACCGGGCGGTGCACCGGGTCGATCCGGCCTTCATGGACACCTCGGCGCGGCTCACGGCGATCGCCGAGGGCGACGGGTACGAGGACACGGCCGGCCTCGCCGCGATCACCCTCACCGGCCTCGGGCAGGACCTCATGGACGGCCCGGATCTGCTGGACCCGCTGTTCGGCACCGAGGGCCGGGACCTGAAGCTGTCCGGGACCGACCTGTCGGTGACCGGTCCGCTGCCGTCGGTGACCGATCCGGCGGTGCGCCGGCGTGCCCCGGCCGCCGACGCGCCGCTGCCCACCGGGCCCACCGACCCGGCGTTACTGGAGGAAGCACTCTCCGAACTTGAGCGCATGGTGGGGCTGGAACCGGTGAAACGGCAGGTCAAGGCCCTGTCGGCGCAGTTGAACATGGCACGGCTGCGGGCCGGGCAGGGGCTGCCCGTGCAGCCGCCCAAACGCCACTTCGTCTTCTCCGGCCCCTCGGGCACCGGCAAGACCACCGTCGCCCGCATCCTCGGCCGTGTCTTCTACGCGCTCGGCCTGCTCGGCGGCGACCATCTGGTGGAGGCGCAGCGGGCCGACCTGGTCGGCGAATATCTGGGGCAGACCGCCGTCAAGGCCAACGAGCTCATCGACTCCGCGATCGGCGGGGTGCTCTTCGTCGACGAGGCCTACTCCCTGTCGAACTCGGGCTACGGCAAGGGCGACGCGTACGGCGACGAGGCCCTCCAGGTGCTGCTCAAGCGGGCCGAGGACAACCGCGACCACCTGGTGGTGATCCTCGCCGGCTACCCCGAGGGCATGGACCGCCTGCTCGCCGCGAACCCCGGGCTGTCGTCGCGCTTCACCACCCGGGTGGACTTCCCCTCGTACCGGCCGACGGAACTCACCGAGATCGGCAAGGTGCTCGCCACGGAGAACGGCGACCTGTGGGACGACGAGGCGCGGGACGAACTGCACTCGATCGCCGGGCACGTGGTCGACCAGGGCTGGATCGACGAACTCGGCAACGGCCGGTTCCTGCGGACCCTCTACGAGAAGAGCTGCGCCTACCGGGACCTGAGGTTGTCGACGTACCCGGCAACGCCGACCCGGGACGACTTGTCGACCCTGCGGCTGCCGGACCTGATGCAGGCGTACGGGGAGGTGCTGTCGGGTCGGGGGCCCCAGGATCCGTCGGGGGTGTGAGCAAGGCCCCTGCCACCGAGGACGGTCAGTCGTCGAGGATCGCGCCGCGTTCGCCCATGAAGCGCAGCCACTCCCGGTGCCAGCCCGTGGTGCCCCGCAGGTCCACGCCGTGCCAGTCCGGTTCGGAGCGGCGGCCGACCAGCCGCTCGCCCAGCGGCTCCCCCGAACCACTGTCGAACAGCCGTACCCAGCCGTCCGCGCCGGCCGTCGCCACCACCCCGGACTTGGTGTGCAGCGCCACGGAGAGCACGGCGTGTCCCCCGCCCACCGACCAGTTGCGCTCCCGGTGCCTCAGGTCCCAGGAGCTGAGCGTGCCGTCCCGGCAGCCGCAGTAGAGCACCCCGGTGCCCGCGTCGTACACCAGGCCGAGCACCGTGTCGCCCAGTACGGCGAGGTCGGCGGCATGGCTGCCGTCGTCCTGGACGAAGAGCCGGATCCTGCGGTCGTCGCTGCCGCTGGCCACCAGGCCCGTGCCCGGCAACGCGCACAGGCAGTACACCCCGGCGTCCGGGTGCGCGACCCACTGCCTGACGGGCCGGCCGGTGACGGCGTCCAGGGCGGTGACGGTTCCGGCGGAGGAGCCGGCGAACATCAGGCCGGCGTCCGGGTCCAGGGCGAGGGAGCGTACGTAGCCGGAGGAGACCCGCGTCTGCCACACCTCGTCGCCGTCGAGGGTCCACAGGCGTACGGAACCGTCGGTGCCGCCCGAGGCGAGCCGGGTGTCCCCGACCGCGACGGCCGAGGTGGTGGGGGCGCCGTGGTGGGCGATCTCCAGGAACGCCTGCCCGTTCTCCCGGTCCGCCAGATACACACCGCCGTCGAGGGCGGCCGCCACCACATAGCGGCCGTGGGACATCAGGGCCATGTTCCGGAAGACCCCCGGGCAGCGCATGGTCTCCAGGGTGTCCAGGCGGGCCCGGTCCAGCACCTGCACCAGGCCCTCGGCGGTGCCGGCCACGACCTCGCCGTCGTCGGGCAGCATGCCCACCGCGGAGACCACCTGGGTCTCGTGCAGCATCGCGCCGTGCAGCCAGGCGCCCCGCAGGTCGGCTCCGGTCACCACGGCCCCCTGGAGCAGCACCGAGCGCAGATCGCAGTCGCGCAGATCGGCGCCGGCGAGCCGGGCGCCCTGGAGGTCGGCGCCGCGCAGATCGAGTCCGCGCAGCGAGCGGCCGGCCAGGGAGACGCCCATGCGGTTGGCCAGGGAGAGGCAGTTGGCGGGCAGCCGGCCGCCGACCAGGGAGCCCACCGGTCCGGCGGCGGGCTCGCGGACGGCAGGCGCCGACCCACCCGCGGGCAGCCAGTCCAGCGGCGACAGTCCGGCGGAGGCCAGTTGCTCGGCCAGGTAGCCGACCGGTTCGGGCAGCAGCAGCCGTTCGTCCAGCGGGGCCCGGTCCCCGGCCCGCAGCGCCGTGCACAGGCTGCGCGCGGTGAGGAACTCGCGCATGGTCTTGAGCCGGAAGCGCACGGTGCCGTCGGCGGCCACCCGCAGGAAGGCCTCCCAGCGGGGGTCGGTGCTCAGCGGCCCGGCCGTCCCGGCGGAGGCGGGTTCGGGCACGCCGAGGATGCCGCGGGCCTCGGGCAGCGGCAGGGCGTGGGTGGCCCGGCTGCGCATCCGGCCCGCGAGCGCCGCGAGCCGGTCGGTGTCGGCGCGGACCGCCGCGCCGTCGACGGCGACGCGTTCGGCGCCGCCGAGCAGGACGGTGACGTACTCCTCGAACAGCTCCGAGGCGGTCGTCGGGGCCTCGCGGCCGGGCACGGCCAGCACCACGGACATCAGGTCGAGCAGACCGGGCAGCCGGGCCAGGTCGGTCAGGGCGCTGCTGGCGTCGATCAGCCTCCGCACCGGTTCCGACCGGGTGCCGAGCCGGCGCACCAGGGCCTGGACGCGCTGCTCGTAGCCGAGGTCGGCGAGCCGGATCACCTCGAAGGTGGACCCGTCCGACAGCCGGAGTCCGGGAACGCCGGCGGTGTCCTCAAACGCGCTCCCGGACAGCGGCGCGCCCGGAGCACCACCGGGGCGCAGGGCGGAGCGGTCCTGTTCGAAGTAGCCGGGCCTGCTGGCCAGCAGGATCTTGCTCCGGGCGCCTACCAGACCAGCGAGTTCGGCCAGCGTGCGCCGGGCGCGTTCGGGGGTGACCTGCCAGCGCAGTTCGTCGAGCCCGTCGAGGATGACGACCAGCCGGCCGGTGTCGTTGGCGTACCGGAAGGACTGTTTTCCGCCGAGGAGCTCGGCGCCCTTGCCGCGCATCTGCGCGATCAGGAAGTCCTCCAGCGAGCCGGTGGCCGGCATCTCCGACAGCAGGGCGAGCACGGGGACACGTCCGCGGTCGGGGTCGTCGAGGCAGCGGCGGGCCAGGGCGTAGGCGAGGTGCCGGCAGTACCAGGACTTGCCGCTGCCGGGTTCGCCGAGCAGGGTCAGCTGGCTGTGCGAGCGCTCGCGCAGCCAGGAGTCGACGTAGTCGTCGAGCCAGTAGGCGTCGCCGCGCACCGGAGCCACCGCGTCGGACAGCGGGCGCCGGCACTGGAGGTCCACATAGGCGCCGCGCTGGCTTCCGTTCTCGTACTCGTCGAGGATCCAGCGCAGATACGGTTCGACGCCGAGGACGCGCTCCAGCAGGGACTGGCGTGTGTGCAGTTCGAGCCGGTCGTCGGCGGCGGCGAGCCGGCGGGCGGTGTTGGAGATCCTGGTCTCGGTGACGGCCATGCCCCGGCCGTGTCCGCCGACGCGTTCGGCGAGCCGGCGCACATCGCCGCCCGACAGCTCGCCCTCCACGATGTGCGCGGTGAGCGGCCCGGGTTCGGTGGGGTGGCCGAAGACCGACTCCACGGCACGGTCGCTCAGCCGTACCGAGTGCTGTGCGCTCCAGCCGAGGACGCCGAGTTGCTCCTCGCACTCCCTTATGGCCGGTGACTCTCCGCGCAGCGCCTCGGTGCCCTGCCGTTCGGCGGTGCCGCGGACCAGGTCGAGCAGGTCCCGGGTGTAGGCGGCGGTGGGGGCGCCGCCGGTGGTGACGACCTTGATCTGGCGCCGCCCATAGGCGGCGCGCACGCCCTCGTCGGCCTCGGGCAGCACCACGACGGCGCCGCGCCAGTAGGCGCCGAGCGAGTGCAGGGCGGGTGCCAGGAGTTCTTCGAGGACCGGGTCGTACGGGGCGAAGCCGACGAGGACCAGGGTGTGCGAGGCGGGCAGGTCGGCCAGGCGAGCGGTGAGCAGGGGGCGCAGAAAGCGGGCGGCCCGCCGCTCCCGTTCGCCGAGCAGGGCGTCCTGCGGGGCGTCCAGACAGCCGAAGAGATGGACGATCTGGGGCTGTGCGGTGTCCCAGAAGGCGATCGCCGTCTCGGTCTTGACGACGTGGAAGGGGCGCCGGAAGCGGCGGTAGGCGTGTTCGGCCGTCGGATACAGCGAGGTGACCAGGAGGCAGGCCGGTGGGCGGGCCGCGAGCCATTCATGGAGCGCCTCGGAGGGCGAAGGGGGCCGTGCGGGCGTCTCGCCGGGCACCGCCGGGCGTCCTGCGGTGCGCAGCAGGGTGATCAGGGCGGCGCGGCCGAAGCGGGCCAGGTACTCCTCGGTGAGCCGGCCCAGCGGAGGGGGCGAGGACTCGTCGGCGCGGCCGAGTTCGGCGAGCAGCGCCGTGCGGACGGTCTCATCCGTCTCGCGGTCGAACTCGGGGCCCAGGACCACGGCCAGGGAGCCGGTCTCCCAGGCCCGTGCCAGTTCGACGACGAGGTGCGGGTCGAACTCCGGCAGGGCGTCAGGCATGGGCGGCGCTCAGTCCGTCCAGCCAGCGGGCCAGGGCCCGGGTGACGCCGTCGTCCGTCACGTCGAGCGGCAGGGTGCGCAGCCCCCGGGTGAGCGCGACCCGCTGTTGCAGGGGCGAGACGTCGGCGGTCAGCACCCAGCCGACGGGTTTGTGCTCACCGAGCCCGGCGGTCGCCAGATCCCAGAGCATGTTGAACTCCGGGTCGGACGGTCCGGCGCCGAGCACCAGCAGTTCATGGGTCTCCAGCAGACCGCGGACGTGCTCGGCGAGCCTGGGTTTGACCGCGCCGTAGACCGCGAAGTCCCGGCGGGTGACGGTCAGCGTCTCCGGGTTGAGCACATCGCCGCACATCTTGACCAGCCGGGGGCGGGCGGGGGCGGTGTAGGCGAGGTCGGAGTCCCGTACGACGACGTCGACCGGGCCCGCGACGTCCTGCAGGGCCTCCTCGAGCAGCACGTCGTAGTTGGTGGTGAGGATCTCCTTGAGGCCGGTGGCGGCCAGTGCCCGGTGCGCCTCGGTGTAGGCGAGGGAGCGGCGCAGTTCGCGGCGCAGATGGGAGACGAGGCTGTTGCGGCCGTACTCCGCCTCGTACGCCTCGGCCAGCGCGGGCAGGTCGTCGGGCAGCGGGGTGCCGCCGGCCGCCGGGCCCAGGGCCTGCCCGAGCGGGGCGAAGAGCCGGCCCCAGCCGGGGTATCCGGCGCCCATGGACAGTCCGGCGCCCACGAGGACGGCCAGGCGGCCCTCCGCGGCCCGTGCGGCGAGGTGTCCGAGCACTCCGTCGGCTGCTGTCATCCGCGTCCACCGTCCCCGTTCGTTCGTCGTGCGTCGGTCGTACGTCCGTCGATCACTCGGTGTCCGTCCGCCCGGCGGGGCCGCGCAGCTCCGCGACGGCGGAGCGGAAGCGGGAGACGGAGGCGTTGCCCCGGCCGTGGCCGTAGTCGTGCCGGACCCCGACCTCCAGTTGCCGGGTGACCCAAGCGTCCCACACCGCACGCACCCGCGGGTCCTCGATCGCATCGAGGGCCGCTCGGATCCGGCGGGTCAACCGGCCTGTGGCCAGGGCGACATGGGAGCGCACGGCATAGTGCTCCAGCATCCGGTCCACCCGGACGAGTGCTTCGGCGCCGAGCGGGCCGCGGCCCCACACCCGGCCGGCGAGCCACTGCCGGTCGGCGGGGTCGGCGCGCCGCCACAGCAGTCCCGAGACCGCGGTCACCCTGCCGTCGCCGAGGTCGGAGTGGCGCAGTCCGCCGTCGCGGCTCTCCCTGGCGGTGGTGTTGCGCAGGTCGTTGCGCAGCTGGCCGGCCTCGGCGCACCAGGGGTAGGCGGTGGTGACGAAGGCCGCCGCGCGTGGGTCGCCGCCGGCGGTCAGGACGTCGGCCCAGGCGCGCCCGACGAAGGCGGTGCGCCGCCGGGCCGCCTCGGTGTAGCGCTCCCAGGAGAACGCGTCGGTGGTCAGCGCGTGCCGCTGTGACTGGCCGTCGGCCATCCCGGTCACGCACTCCTCCCACAGCTCGCCGGGCAGCCCGGCGAGCGGTCCCGAGCGCGGCACGCCCCGCCGGGCGGCCTCCAGGGAGCGGGTCAGCTCGCGGCGTCCGTGGGCCGCGTAGGCCGTGGCGGTGCCGTAGCGCACGCGTTTGCGGTCGAGCAGGTCGTCGAGGCAGTAGAAAACCGCGAACAGCAGCTCCGGCACCAGACAGCGGTGGACGAGCCGACCGGGGCGGCCGAGGGTCAGCCAGGGCAGTACGGCGCGGTACTTGCGGCCGGGCATCGCCTCGACGTAGTGCACGGCGGCCGGGCCCAGCCAGTGCGCGGCGGCGGTGCGCAGCGGGGTGCTCCACAGGTCCTGGACGAAGACCGCGGTGAACTCGGTCTCCACCGCGCCGTACCAGGTGGTGACCGGCCAGGGCGCCCCGCCGGGCCCGGTGGGGGCCAGGTCCGGCGCCGGGGGGACGTTCACAGGGCCGGCCGGCGGGGCGCCGCGGAGGGGCGCTCGTCGCTGGGCCGGCCGTCGGCCGGGCCCACCGTGTCCAGCCAGCGTTCCCAGGAGTGCACGGCCAGGGCCGTGTCCCGCATGGAGAGGATGCCGCGGCCGAACGGCTCGCTCACCGTCTTGCGGTTGGCCCAGAACACATCGGCGAAGTCCTCGGCCGCGGCGAGCCGGCGGTAGTCGACGTACGTCATCGGGCGGGGTACGGCGCCGGCCGCGCGCACGGTGTCCAGGGTCACGGCGACCTCGTGGCGGGTCTGGCCGGGCAGCCCCACCATGACGAAGCAGATCAGCAGGATGCCCTCGGCCGCGCACCAGGCGCCCAGGTCGGCCAGCCGCTCGGCGCCGACGCGTCCGGAGAAGCGGTTCCGGCCGTCCGGGAGCAGCGACTCCACGCCGACGGCCACCCGGGTGCAGCCGGCCGCGGCCATCTCGCCCAGCAGCGGCGGGTCGAGTTCGGCGTGCGAGGTGACGCACTTCCAGGTGACCCCGGTGCGCGGGGTGCCGACGCGGGCGCAGAAGTCGTGGACGTAGTCGCGGTGGGCGGTGAAGTTGGCCCCGAACAGCGAGACGGCGGTGTATCCGTGGCTCTCGCGGGCCGCGCGCAGATAGCCGGCCAGGGTGTCCAGGCCCGTGCGGAAGTACTCGTGGCGGCCCATCACGTCGGGGATCGGGCAGTAGCCGCAGTAGCTGTCGCAGCCGCGTGACACACCGACCGCGAGCTCCCGTTCGGGTTCGCGGCCCGGGTACGACTCGTCCGCGGGCAGTCGCGCGTACCCGGCGACGGGCAGCAGGTCCAGTGCGGGCAGCTCCCAGTCGCCGGCCAGGCGGACGCCGGCCGGGCCGCGGGTCCAGGTGCCGGCCGTCCGGGTCAGGGTGCCGGGCACGGGTCCCGGCTCGGCGCCGGCGGCCACCTGGGCGGCGATCTCGGCGAGTGCCGGCTCCCAGTCCTGCTCCAGGACGATCCAGTCGGCGTCGGTGCGCTGGAAGAGCCGGCGCAGGTGGTAGGCGCCCCGCCCGTACAGGGCGATCCGGGTGCCGGGGGACAGCTGGCGCAGCAGCCGGATGGTACGGGCCGTCTCCAGGGTGTTGTCCAGGGTGACGTGCAGGACGACGAGTCCGGTGGCGTGCAGCGCCTCCTCGACGACCGTGTCCCAGGTGACCTCGGGCAGGACGCCGTCGACGACGCGGACCTCGTGTCCGGCGCGGTCACGCAGATGGGCGGCGACCTCGCCCAGCTCCACGAAGTGGTGGTCCAGGTTGAGATAGGCGCTCACACAGGGCGCTGAGACGATCCGGATCAGCATGGCCGGCCTCCTGGCGGGTCGCGCGAGTGTTCCCGGACAGTACGGAAGTACGGGGGTGCGGAGAGCCGCCGCGCCGGCCGGACCTCGTGCGCCGGGCGCGCCGTGTAGCGAACCATGCCACACCGGCGAGGACCGGGGCAGCGGTGCGCGCGCTTCAACAAGTGCCGCGCACGGGGCAGTTGCGGTGGATCCCGCCATGCGGAAACATCGGCCCGGATGAGGCATCTGCGCAATGTCGAGGTCTATGTCGCCGCGGCGCTGGCCGCCGTGTTCGCCGTGCTGTCGGTCATCGGTGACATCGTGCCGGTGGACCTGCGGTGGGCGGCGCTGCTCGCGGCGGTCGCCCTGCTGGTGTACCGGTCGGCGCTGGAGACCCGGGGCCCGTCCGGGGACGAGTTGCTGGGGGACCGGGTCGCGCTCCAGGAGGCCTCGCCGCCGCTCGCCAAGCGGCTGGAAACGGCCCGTACCGTCTGGCTGTTCGCGCCGAGCGCGGTCAACTTCCTGACGCCGCAGGTGTCCCAGGCGCTGCGGCACCATGTGCTGAGCCGGCCGGAGGGGTCGGTGCGGGTGGTGGTGCTGGACCCGGCGGCCACGGACGCCGTCGCGGTCGCCGAACACCAGCTGGACGACAGCCTGGACGCTCCGCTGCAGCGGCTGCGGCCGTCGCTCGACACGGTGCTCCGGCAGCTGGGCACCATGGACTCCTGGCCGCGCACCGGCACCTTCGAGTACCGGGTGCTCCCCTACAACCCCGGCTTCAGCCTGCTGGCCGTCGACCCGGGCGAGCGGGACGGCTGGCTGGTCCTGGAACTGCACGGCATCCGCAACGAGGCCGTCACCAGCCGAATGCACCTGCGCCTCACCCGCCGCGCCCACGAGACATGGCACCGCTACTGGCTCCACCAGTACGAACACCTCTGGCACCAGTCCCGGCCCTTGGACCCGACCCCGGGTACGGGTCCAGCCGCGGCTCCGGGCCCGACCCCGGCGCCCGGCCCGGCCTCCGACTGACGAGCTGCCCCGGCCTGTGAGCGACGCTCGGCGCGCCGGTCCGCCCCGTGGCACCACGACGGCGCTGCGCGGCGGCGGCCCCCAGTGGGCAACGGAGGTCGGCCCGCGGGGCGCCCCCGGCGCAACCGGCGAGGGGCTCCTCCGAGGACGGAGACCCGCCCCGGCCGGCGCGACGATGCTCGGTCCAACGGCCACCGGCCCACCCCCGTGAAGCGGGTGGGCCGGTGGCCGTGGTGGGTCAGGCTGTGAGGGCCTGCCGGGGGGTGGGACGGGGGGACGTGAGAGTCGGGGTGCGGTGGGCCGGGTCTGTGACCTCGCCGACCAGCAGCTCCAGTACGTCCTCCAGGGCGACCAGGCCCAGCACCCGGCCGGTGGTGTCGGCCACCTGGGCCAGATGGGTCGCGGCCCGGCGCATCACCGTCAGGGCGTCGTCGAGCGGCAGATCGGCCCGCAGCGTGGTCATCGGCCGCCAGGCCCGCTGCGGCACCGCCCCGTCGAGGTCCTCCAGGTCGAGCACGTCCTTGACGTGCAGATACCCCAGGAAGGCACCGTTGCCCGCGGCGACCGGGAAGCGCGAGTAGCCCGTCCGGGCGGTGAGCGCGACGATCTCGGCCGAGGTGACCGACGGGCCGACCGTGACCAGCGCCTCGGGCGCGAGCAGGACGTCGGTCACCGGGCGCGAGCCCAGCTCCAGGGCGTCCTCCAGACGCTCCTGCTCCTCGGGGTCCAGCAGCCCCGCCTGTCGGGAGTCCTCCACCAGCCGGCCCAGCTGCACGCTGGTGAAGGCGGCCTCGACCTCGTCCTTGGGCTCGACGCGGAAGAGCCGCAGGACACCCTTGGCGCAGGCGCCGAGCGCCACCGTGATCGGCCGGCACAGCCGGGCGAAGGCGACCAGACCGGGGCCGAGCCACAGCGCGGCCTTCTCAGGGGCGGCCATCGCGAGATTCTTCGGCACCATCTCGCCGATGACGAGGTGGAAGAAGACCACGGCCGCGAGCGCGATGACGTAGCCGAGCGGGTGGACCATGCCGCTGGGCATGTGGAGCCATGCGAACACGGGCTCCAGCAGCCGGGCCACCGTCGGCTCGGCGACGGCGCCCAGGGTCAGCGAGCAGACGGTGATGCCGAACTGGGCGGCGGCCATCATCTGCGGCAGCCGCTCCAGGCCGTGCAGCACCTGCCGGGCCCGGGCCGTGCCGAGCGGTTCGATCTGGCTGCGGCGGACGGAGACGAGGGCGAACTCGGCACCGACGAAGAAGCCGTTGGCGAGGACCAGAAGCGCGGCGAAAAGCAGTTGGATCAAGCTCATCGGGCGGCCTCCGCCACGGCCGGGACCGGGTCCGCCGCGGTGGCGGTGCGGACCAGCCGCACCCGCTCCGCGCGGTAGTGCCCGACCTGGCGCACGGCCAGCCGCCAGCCCGGCAGCTCGGCGCTGTCGCCGGGGGCCGGGATGCGGCCGAGCAGGTCGGCGACCAGGCCGGCGACGGTCTCGTACGGGCCCTCGGGCGCGTCCAGGCCGATCCGCCGGAGCAGGTCGACCCGGCAGCCGCCGTCGACGTCCCAGGCGGGGCTCCCGTCCTCGGGCGGGGCCGGCGCGAGTTCCGGCACGTCCGTGGCGTCGTGCTCGTCGCGGACCTCGCCGACGAGCTCCTCGACGATGTCCTCCAGGGTGACGACGCCCGCGGTGCCGCCGTACTCGTCGACGACGACCGCGATCGGCTGCTCGTTGCGCAGCTGGGCGAGCAGCGGCTGCACCGGCAGGGTCTCGGGGACCAGCAGTGCCGGGCGGGCGATACGGCCCACCGGGGTGCGCAGCCACGCGTCGGACGGCACCGCGAGGGCGTCCTTGAGGTGGACCATGCCGACGACCTCGTCGATCTTCTCGTGGTAGACGGGGAAGCGGGACAGGCCGGTGGCACGGGTGAGGTTCACCACGTCCTCGGCGGTCGCCGAGGACTGCAGCGCGCTGACCTTCACCCTCGGGGTCATGACGTGCTGTGCGGTCAGGTCGCCCAGGGACAGGGTGCGCACGAAGAGGTCCGCGGTGTCCTGTTCGAGGGCGCCGGCCCGGGCCGAGTGGCGGGCCAGCGAGACCAGCTCGCCGGGGGTGCGGGCGGAGGCCAGCTCCTCCGTGGGTTCGACGCCCAGGGCGCGCACCAGGCGGTTGGCGACCGTGTTGAGCGCCGCGATCACCGGGTGGAACAGGCGCGAGAAGAGGTGCTGCGGGCCGGCCACGAAACGCGCCACCTGAAGGGGCCGGGAGACCGCCCAGTTCTTGGGTACGAGTTCGCCGATCACCATCTGGACCGCCGAGGCCAGCAGCATGCCGACGACGACGGCGACCCCGGAGACGGCTCCGCCGGGGACACCGGCCGCCGCGAACGGGCCGCGCAGCAGCCCGGCCAGCGCCGGTTCGGCGAGCATGCCGACGACCAGGGAGGTGATGGTGATGCCGAGCTGGGTGCCGGAGAGCTGGAAGGACAGCTCCTTGAGGGACTCGACGACCCTGAGGGCCCGTCTGTCGCCCTCCTCGGCGGCCTTCTCGGCGTCCGGGCGCTCGACCGTGACCAGGCCGAACTCGGCCGCGACGAAGAAGCCGTTGGCGAGAATGAGCAGAAGCGCCGCTCCGAGGAGCAGCAGGGGGATGGTCATGATGCCGCCGCCTCCGCATATGCGCGGAACAGGTCCGCGCTATGTCGGCAGGGGGCGGCGCAGGTACTGCAGGACGATCCGTCCATCGCCGGAGGGAGTCACTCCTCGGGTAGCAGGAGCCCCTGGCACCGGTCGTGGAACCCAGGGGCGGAGGCGCAGCGAAAACGCGTCCGTAACCAGATTAATCAAGACACCGGCGGATGCGGCAGGGCGGACGGCACCGAGTCAGTCCCGAGGTTCGTCCGGGGACCGCTCGGAGCCCGGGACCGAACGGGCTTCGACGAGCGCGCGGAGGGTGCGCGCATCGGCGATGGCCTGCTGTTTCGCTATGCCCGGCTGGATGCCCAGCGCGGCCAGGCTCGTGCCGTCGCTGAGGTTCAGGAACACCCACGGATCACCCGGGCGCAGATTGACCTGAATTATCTCGGCCCACGCCAGACGGCGCCGGCCGGCGATGTTGACGACGGTGACACCCGAGTCGTCGGCGACCACCTTCGGGCGGGCGAGCAGGACCAGGACCCCGGCCAGGAGGGCGCCGGTGAAGGCGAAACTCATCCGTTCGCCGGGGCTGAGCTGCTCCAGCAGCAGCCCCACGGTCGTGATCACCACGAATATGGCCGCTCCGGCGGTGAGCAGGACGGCCCGGGTGCGGCCCGGCCGGAAGGTGACGGGAAGTGCGGGCAGGTCGGACATCTCTGTGTGCCTCCTCGTCCCTCAGAGACGGCAGGCGTGGATGGCCGTCGTGAGGATGGCCCGTGCGCCGAGCTGGTACAGATCGTCCATGATCCGCTGCGCCTCCTTGGCGGGGACCATGGCGCGCACGGCGACCCAGCCCTCGTTGTGCAGCGGGGAGACGGTCGGGGACTCCAGGCCCGGGGTGAGCGCGACGGCCTTCTCCAGCTGCTCGACCCGGCAGTCGTAGTCCATCATCACGTACGTCCGGGCCACCAGGACGCCCTGGAGGCGGCGCAGGAACTGCTGCACCTTGGGCTCCTCGACGTCGGCGCCTGTGCGGCGGACGACGATCGCCTCGGACTTCATGATCGACTCGCCGACGATCTCCAGTCCGGCGTTGCGCAGGGAGGTGCCGGTCTCGACGACGTCGGCGATGGCCTCGGCCACACCGAGTTCGATGGCGGTCTCGACGGCGCCGTCCAGGTGGACGACGGAGGCGTCGATGCCGCTGTCGGCGAGGTGCTTGCTGACGATGCCCTCGTAGGACGTGGCGACCGTCTTGCCGTTCAGGTCCCCGACGCCGCCGACCGTGCCGGGCTTGGCCGCGTAGTGGAAGGTGGAGCGGGCGAAGCCGAGCGGCAGGATCTCCTCGGCACCCGCGCCGGAGTCGATGAGCAGGTCGCGGCCGGTGATGCCGATGTCCAGGCGGCCGGTGGAGACGTAGATCGCGATGTCGCGGGGGCGGAGGTAGAAGAACTCGACCTCGTTGACCGGGTCGACGATCCGCAGCTCCTTGGACTCCCGCCGTTGCTGGTAGCCGGCCTCATGCAGCATCTCCGCCGCAGGGCCGGAGAGTGAACCCTTGTTGGGGACGGCGATGCGCAGCATGAGGTCGGCTTCCTTCGTTCGTCTTGTACGACAGTGTGTGCGGTTACTGGTGCTCGGAGTGCTCAGAGGTGGGCATAGACGTCGTCCAGGGAGATGCCGCGGGCGACCATCATCACCTGGACGTGGTACAGCAGCTGCGAGATCTCCTCGGCGGCCGCCTCCTTGCCCTCGTACTCGGCGGCCATCCAGACCTCGGCGGCCTCCTCGACGACCTTCTTGCCGATGGCATGGACGCCCTTGCCGACCAGCTCGGCGGTGCGGGAGGTGGCGGGGTCGCCGTTGGCGGCCTTGTGCTGGAGCTCGGTGAAGAGCTCCTCGAACGTCTTCTTGGACATGGTGGTGCCAACCCTACGCGCTTCGGGCGGCTGCTCACCGCCAGGGTTCGGATACCGAGCGGAGCGTGGCGGCGGTCGCGACCGCCGCGGTGACCGCCTCGTGGCCCTTGTCCTCGCTTGATCCCTCCAGGCCGGCCCGGTCCAGGGCCTGTTCCTCGGTGTCGCAGGTGAGCACGCCGAAACCGACGGGAACGCCGGTCTCGACCGACACCTGGGTCAGGCCGTTGGCGACGCCCTGGCACACATAGTCGAAGTGTGGGGTGCCGCCCCGGATGACGACGCCGAGGGCGACGACCGCGTCGTAGCCGCGCCCGGCCAGGACCTTCGCCACCACCGGAAGCTCGAAGCTGCCCGGCACCCGGAGCAGGGTCGGCTCGTCGATCCCCAGCTCGTGCAGGGCGCGCAGGGCCCCGTCCACCAGTCCGTCCATCACCTTCTCGTGCCACTGCGCCGCGACGACGGCGACCCTGAGGTCCCCGACGTTCCGGACGGACAGTTCCGGTGCACCCTTGCCGCTCACGTGTCTCCTCGAGTCTTTTCGCTTACTGGTTGCCGCAGGTGGACACGGCGGTGGTGTCCAGCCAGGGCAGGTCGTGCCCCATCCGGTCCCGCTTGGTACGCAGGTAGCGGAGGTTGTGCTCGCCGGCCTGGACGGGCATCGGCTCCCGGCCGGTGACCCTCAGGCCGTGGCGGAGCAGGGCGTCGATCTTGTCGGGGTTGTTGGTCAGCAGGCGCACGCTGCTGACCCCGAGGTCCTGAAGGATCCGCGCGCCGGCGCCGTAGTCGCGGGCGTCGGCGGGCAGTCCGAGTTCGAGGTTGGCGTCGAGGGTGTCCCGGCCGCGCTCCTGGAGCTCGTAGGCGCGCAGCTTGGACATCAGGCCGATCCCGCGTCCCTCGTGGCCGCGCAGGTAGACCACCACTCCCCGGCCCTCCTTCTGGATGCGCTCCAGGGAGGTGTCCAGCTGGGGGCCGCAGTCGCAGCGCTGGGAACCGAAGACGTCTCCGGTGAGGCACTCGGAGTGGACGCGGACCAGGACGTCCTCGCCGTCGCCGATCTCGCCGTGCACCAGGGCCACGTGCTCGACGCCGTCGGCGGTGGAGCGGTAGCCGTACGCGGTGAAGACGCCGTGCGCGGTGGGCAGGCGGACCTCGGCCTCGCGGAGGACCGCGGGCTGGGACGGCCGTTCCCCCTGCTCGGGCTGGGCCGGGAGCTCGGGCTGGGCCAGGAGCTCGGGCGGGCGCCGGTGCGCGATCAGGTCCTCGATGGAGATGATCGTCAGGCCGTGCTTGCGGGCGAAGACGATCAGTTCGGGCAGGCGGAGCATCCGGCCGTCCTCACCGGCGATCTCGACGATCGCGCCGGCCGGGCGCAGCCCCGCGAGCCGGGCGAGGTCGACGGCCGCCTCGGTGTGGCCGGGGCGGACGAGCACCCCGCCGGGACGGGCGCGCAGCGGGAAGACGTGCCCGGGCCGGACGAGGTCGGTGGGCTCCGCGGTGCCGCTCGCCAGCAGCTGGAGGGTGGTGGCGCGGTCGGAGGCGGAGATGCCGGTGGTGACGCCGTGGGCGGCACCGGCGTCGACGGAGACCGTGAAGGCGGTCTTCATCGACTCGGTGTTCTCCTCGACCATCTGCGGCAGCTTCAGCCGGTCCAGCTCCTCGCTCTCCATGGGCGCGCAGATCAGGCCGCGGCACTCGCTCATCATGAAGGCGACGATCTCGGGCGTCGCCTTCTCGGCGGCGATGACGAGGTCGCCCTCGTTCTCGCGGTCCTCGTCGTCGACGACCACGACCGGGCGGCCGGCCGCGATGTCGGCGACTGCCTGCTCGACCGGGTCGAGTGTGAAGTCCTCGATGTTGTCGGTGCCGTAGACGACGGTTGCCGCGGTCATGCGGGCGCTCCTTCCAGGACGGGCCGCGCGTCCGTGCGGGTGCGCAGCCACCAGTCGCGCATGCCCCACAGGACCAGTGCGCCGTAGACGATGTAGACGAAGCCGGAGAAGGCGAAGCCGTTGGCGAAGTTGAGCGGTACGCCGACTACGTCGACGAGCAGCCAGGCGAACCAGAACTCGACCATGCCGCGTGCCTGCGCGTACATGGCGACGACGGTGCCGACGAAGATGTAGGCGTCGGGCCAGGGGTCCCAGGACAGCGAGGGGTAGGCCTGGAACAGTCCGGCGACGGCGACCGTGCCGACCGCGGCGGCGCCGAGCAGCACGGCACGCTCGCGCCAGGTGGCGAACCGTACGGCGATGTGGCCGTCCGCCGCCCGGCCCTTGCCGCGGTTCCACTGCCACCAGCCGAAGACGGCGACCACCATGACGACGATCTGCTTGCCGGCACTGCCCGAGAGATGGGCGGTGGCGAACGCGGCGAACAGGATCAGGCCGGACAGGAACTGGGTGGGCCAGCTCCAGATGGAGCGCCGCCAGCCGAACGCGAGGCCGAGCAGGCCGATGATGTTGCCCGTCATGTCGGACCACTTGATGTGCTGGCCGAGGAGGGTGAACGCCTCGGAGTTGAGCCAGTTCACCGTCCGGCTCCCGGCGCGCGGTCGCCGAGCAGCCGCTCGACGTACTTGGCGACGACGTCCACCTCGAGGTTGACCGGGTCGCCGGGCTGCTTCAGGCCGAGGGTGGTCAGCGCCAGGGTGGTGGGGATGAGGCTGACGGTGAAGTGTTCGTCGCTGGCCTCGACGACGGTGAGGCTGATGCCGTCGACGGTGATGGAGCCCTTCTCGACGACGTAGCGCGCGAGGTCCGGCGGCAGCGAGATCTTCACGATCTCCCAGTGCTCGGAGGGGGTGCGGTCCAGGATCGTGCCGGTGCCGTCGACGTGCCCCTGCACGATGTGGCCGCCGAGGCGGGCGCCCACGGCGGTGGGGCGTTCGAGGTTGACGCGGGAGCCGGTGGTGAGGACGCCGAGGCTGGAGCGCTTGAGGGTCTCCGCCATGACGTCCGCGGTGAACTCGTCACCCTCGTGCTCGACGACGGTGAGACAGACCCCGTTCACGGCGATGGAGTCGCCGTGCCGTGCGCCCTCGGTCACGACGGGGCCGCGGAGCCGGAAGCGGGCGGCGTCGCCGAGGTCCTCCACGGCGGTGACTTCGCCCAGCTCTTCGACGATTCCGGTGAACACTTCCCGGGTCCTCCTGCCTCTTCGGGCACGGACTCCGGGGGCTGCCGACGTCGACAGACTGCACGAACGAGGACACTCGGAGGGCGACGCCCGACGGGACCCGCCCGTGAAGGGCGAGCCCAGAGACGGCGGCGCACACGGATGTGCTCGCTCGCCGCGCACTGCCTCCCATCCGGACTTTAACCGTCGGTCCAGGAATTCCACCTGGTCAACCGGCCGCTGGAAGCGACCGGGTCGCGGACTATAACCGCCGGTTCGGACTTTCACCGACCCCGGAGTGCGCTGCTACTGGTACAGAGCCAGTGTGCCACGCCAGATCGGCGCGACTACGGACGAAGCGTGTGGGGTGGCTCACAGAACGTACCGCCCGCCGTGCCGTGCGCGGGCGTGGAGGTCCGGCGGCGGGCAAGGGCCGTCGTCACCGCCGCCGGACCGGTCTGCGCGGAAGTCAGACACTAAGAGGACTAGACCATGCAGGTCAACAGGTGTGTGGGACATGCAAGTTCCGCCGCACCGGGCCGAACATCCGGCGCGAGCTGTGGTGTTCGCACGACGCCGGACCGAATTCCGTACGGCGCCGGACCGATTCCCGTGCGGCGCCCGGGCCAGGCTCCTTGCGGCGCCGGGCCGATTCCCGTGCGGCGCCCGGGCCGGGCTCCTTGTGGTGTCAGCGCTCCGGCGGGGCGAACAAGTCGTCCTGCGCGCGGTCGCGGGCGGTCACGAGCGCGCCGCGCAGCACCGCCCTGCCGCCGAGCGCGCCCGCCCTCACCTCGGTGCGCAGCGGCGACATCCGCGCCACGCGCTCCGCCACGCGCGCGGCGAGCACCTCACCGCCCGCCTGCCCGACCTCGCCCCCGAGGACCACGCATCCGGGATCGAGGACGGCCACCACCGAGGCGACCCCGAGGGCGACGCGGTCGGCCAGGGCATCGAGGAAACGCGCGGCCGCGGCGGAGTCCTCAGCGTCATCAGCGGCCTCCGCGGCGGAGACGGCCGTCCCCGCGGTTGCCCGTACCGCCGCCCGCACCAGTTCCGCGGCGACGGGCTCCGACCCCGCCCCCTCCGTCCCGGCCCCCTCCGCCAACAGCCCGTGTCGCGCGGCCAGTTCCGTCACCGCCGTCGCGCCGGCCAGTGAGTGGAAGCCGTCCGCGCAGTCCGTCGCCGAGGGGAGGCCGCCGGTGCCCGGGACGGGCAGGAACCCGATCTCGCCGGTGCCTCCGGAGGCACCGCGGCGCAGGGTTCCGTCCAGGACGACGGCCGCGCCCGTGCCGTGGCCGAGCCACAGCAGGACGAACGTGTCCCGGCCCCGGGCGGCCCCGTCGCGCTGCTCGGCCAGCGCCGCGAGGTTGGTCTCGTTCTCGACGGTGACCCGGGCCCGCGGCAGCCGCTCCTGCAACGCCGCCACCAGCCTGCGATGCCATTCGGGCAGTCCCGTGGAGTCACGGAGTTCGCCGGTGACCGGGTCGATCAGCCCCGGCGCGCCGATGCCGACCGTGTGCAGCCGGTCCGCTCCCGCTTCCTTGACCACCCGCTCCACCAGACCGACCGCCTGCTCCAGCGCGGGCCCGGTGCCCGTGTCCCCGCCGATCGGCACGGACTCCGCGGCCAGTTCCCGGCCCAGCAGATCGGCGACGATCAAGGACACGCTCTCGGTGCGGACGTCGAGGGCGGCCAGGTGGGCGCGGTCGGCGACGATGCCGTACAGCCGCGCGTTCGGCCCGCGCCGCTGCTCGCCGGACTCACCGACCACGGTGATCAGGCCGGAGGCCGTGAGCCGTTCGACGAGGTCGGCGACGGTGGGCCGGGACAGACCGGTGAGCTGCTTCAACTGCCCTGCTGTCAGCGGTCCTTGCTGTTGAAGCAGCCGCAGGGCGAGCCGGTCGTTGATGGCCCGGGCGGTGCTCGGGGATGCGGGCATGCCGGGAATCCTCCCAGATCTGCGGGCTGCTGCCGTCCCTGATATGCGCTATCTATCAGGCAGGTTCCCTGATAGTTTACGGCGGCGCGACGGCGCGAGGGGCAACGGCGGTCAGCCCGGGAGGGGCCGGACAATGAGTGCAGTGGTTTACGAACAGCGCGAGGTGCGGCGCGCCCGGTACGCCGTGGCGGCCGTCTTCGCCGTACACGGCGCCGTCACCGGCTCGTTCGCGACCCGCGTGCCCTGGATCCAGGACCACGCCGGGGTCAGCCCCGGGCAGCTGGGGCTCGCGCTGGCCTTCCCGGCCCTCGGCGCGTCCCTCGCGATGCCGCTCGCGGGCGGCATCAGCCACCGCTTCGGCGCCCGCAACGCGCTGCGCGGCCTGATCGCCCTGTGGACGCTCGCCCTCGTCCTGCCCTCCCTCGCGCCGAACCTCCTGACCCTCTGCCTCGGCCTGTTCGTCTACGGCGCCACGGCGGGCATGGCGGACGTCGCGATGAACGCCCTCGGGGTGGAGGTCGAGAACCGGCTCGACCGTTCGATCATGTCCGGCCTGCACGGCATGTGGAGCGCGGGAGCCCTGGTCGGCTCGGCGGCCGGCACGGTCGCCGCGCACCTCGGCTCGGACGCGCGGCTGCACCACCTGCTGGCCGCCGCCGTGCTGACCGTGCTGGGCGTGGCCGCCTGCACCTGGGTGCTGGACCTCCAGCCCGCCCAGGACGAGGAGCCGCCGCCGCGGTTCGCGCTGCCGCCGAAGTCGGCGCTGCTGATCGGCGCGATCGGGTTCTGCGCGGTGTTCGCGGAGGGCGCGAGCCTGGACTGGTCGGCGGTCTACCTGCGGCACCAGCTGGAGACCTCGGCCGGTCTCGCGGCGGCCTGCACCACCGGCTTCACCCTCACGATGGCGATCGCGCGGATCGCGGGCGACCGGGTGGTGGACCGGTTCGGCGCCGTGCGCACGGTGCGGGCGAGCGGCGTGCTGGCGGTCGTGGGCGGCCTGTTCGTCGTCGCCGGGGGCCATCCGGTGGTGGCGATGACCGGGTTCGCGCTGATGGGCCTCGGTATCGCGGTCGTCGTACCGCTGTGCTTCGCCGCGGCCGGCCGCAGCGGCCCGAACCCCAGCCAGGCCATCGCCGGTGTCGCGACCATCACATACACCTCCGGGCTGGTCGCCCCGAGCGCGATCGGCGGGCTCGCCCAGGCGACCAGCCTGGTGGTGTCCTTCGGCCTGGTGACCCTGCTGGCGTGCGGTCTGGTCGCCTTCGCGGGGGTCCTCAGGGCGGGTGACCGGGACCGGACGAAGATCGGTCCCGCGAGCACCGCGGTTCCCGACCCGCGGCCCTGAGCGGTCCTGAGCGGCGCCTGAACGGCGCCTGAGCAGGGGCGGGTGGGCACGGGACCTCCGGGCACCCCCGACAATGGTGCGGACAGGCTCCACGTACAGAGAAAGCGAAATCCCACCATGGACCTCGGCGTGCGCTGGAAACTGCACGGTGACGGGCGCACGCCCGCACCCGGAGCAGTGGTCCGGCCCGACGAACGGCTCTCGTGGCCCCGCACGGCAGGACTCGGCGCCCAGCACGTCGTGGCCATGTTCGGCGCCTCCTTCGTCGCCCCCGTGCTCATGGGTCTCGACCCCAACCTCGCGATCATGATGTCGGGCGTCGCGACCGTGATCTTCCTGCTCGCCACCCGCGGCCGGGTGCCCAGCTACCTGGGCTGCTCGCTCTCCTTCGTGGGCGTCGCCGCGGTCATCCGGGCGCAGGGCGGCACCAGCGCCACCGTGACCGGCGCGGTCTTCGTCGTCGGTGTCGCGCTGTTCCTGGTCGGCCTCGCCGTGCAGCGCTTCGGGGCGCGGATCATCCACGCCGCGATGCCGCCGATCGTCACCGGCGCGGTCGTCATGCTGATCGGCTTCAACCTCGCTCCGGTGACGGCCTCCACCTACTGGCCGCAGGACCAGTGGACGGCCCTGCTCGTGATGCTGTTCACCGGGCTGGCCGTCGTGTGCCTGCGCGGCTTCTGGTCCCGGATCGCGATCTTCCTCGGCCTGGTCTTCGGCTACGCCGTCTCCTGGGTCTTCGACCAGGTCTTCGGCAGGATCCACTCCGTGGACGCGAGCGGCAGCCTCACCGACCACTGGCGCCTGGACCTCTCGGGCGTGGGCAAGGCCGACTGGATCGGGCTGCCGTCCTTCCACGGGCCCAGCTTCCAGTGGTCGGCGATCCTGGTGGCGCTGCCCGTCGTCATCGCGCTGGTCGCGGAGAACGCGGGGCATGTGAAGGCGGTCGGCGAGATGACCGGCGACCCGCTGGACGACAAGCTCGGCACCGCGATCTCGGCCGACGGTGTGGCCTCCATGCTGTCGACCGCGGTGGGCGGCCCGCCGAACACCACCTACTCCGAGAACATCGGCGTGATGGCCGCGACCCGCGTCTACTCGACGGCCGCGTACTGGGCCGCCGCGGGCTTCGCGCTGCTGTTCGGCGTCTGCCCCAAGTTCGGCGCGATCGTGGCCGCGATCCCGGGCGGCGTCCTCGGCGGCATCACCGTCATCCTGTACGGCATGATCGGCCTGCTCGGCGCGCAGATCTGGATCAACGCCAAGGTCGACCTGCGCAACCCGCTGAACCTGGTGCCGGCCGCGGCGGGCATCATCATCGGCGTCGGCAACGTCAGCCTGAAGTTCAGCGACACCTTCTCCCTCAGCGGCATCGCGCTCGGCACCCTGGTCGTCATCACCGGCTACCACGCGCTGCGCGCGTTCGCGCCCGCCCATCTCAAGAAGCAGGAGCCGCTGCTGGACGAGGGCACGTCGTCGTACGGCGGGGAGGCTCAGGGCACCGGGCCCGCCTCGTAGGTCCCGCTCCGCCCGGCCTGCCTCGCAGGCCCCCTCCGCCCCGTTCGCCGACGGGCGCGTTCCCCCGTTCCGGGGAAGCGCCGGGCCCGTCGGCGCCCGGGCCGTCCCGGGCCTGGGACGCTGCCCCCATGGGGCAATCGGCACAACTCACCCATGGCCCGGACACAGTGGACGCGCTGGTCGACAGGATGCGCCACCTGGCCGCCGGGCTGCCCGAGCGCGACGGGGTCGCGGTCTTCCAGCGTGTGTACCTCGCCGCCGCCGAGGCGGCCGGCCGATGGCCCGCGACCACGCTGGACGCACCGTTCGCCGGGCGGTACCTCGCCGCCGTGGAAGCGGCAGCCGAAGGACGGCGGCCGCCCGCCTGCTGGCGGCCGTTGTTCCAGTTCCGGCGGCACCCCGGGGTGCGGCCGGCGCAGTTCGCGCTGGCGGGCATCCACGCGCACATCGGCCACGACCTGGCCCTGGCCGTGGTGGACGCCTGCCGGGTCGCGCCGTGCGAACCGGCCGAGCTGGAGGGCGAGTTCCACCGCTTGGGCGACTTCCTCCTGTCGCTGGAGGAGCGTGTCCGCGAGGATCTGGTGCCCGGTCCCGAACTGCTGCACATCACCGATCCGCTCACCCACCTGCTCGGCTCGTGGGACCTGGAGCGGGCCCGGGAGGCGAGCTGGTCGGCCGCGCGGGCGCTGTGGGCACTGCGCCGACTGCCCGACGTGGCCGAGGAGTTCGGCCGACGACTGGACGCCGCGGTCGGCTTCGACTGCCGCATGATGCTCACACCGCTGCCGGACTGATCCGGACATCCGCCCCGCACCTTCCCGGAACTCCCCCGTGATCACTGTACGTTGCCCTTGGAACACGGACGATCACGAAGGAGCGCACCGTCATGGCGACCCGTCTTGGAATCGGTCTTCCGCAGAACCGGCAGTACGACCTCGGCAGGGACGTGCCCGACGTGGCACGCTCAGTGGAGCGCATCGGCTACGACAGCGTGTGGGTGTACGAGCGGGCCCTGTTCCCGGAGCCCGCCACACAGGGTCTGTACGGCATCGAGGGCGTGCCCTGGCCCGACTCGTACCGGCACGTGGCCGACCCACTGGTCACGCTCACCCTGGCCGCGGCGGCCACCGAGCGGGTCCGGCTGGGCAGCAGCGTGCTGGTCGCGCCGCTGCACGTGCCGTTCCAGCTCGCCAGGTCCCTCGCCTCGCTGGACGCGGCCAGCGGTGGCCGGGTGATCGCCGGCTTCGGCACGGGCTGGTCCCTGGACGAGTACGCGGCGGCGGGAATCCGGCCGATCAAGGAGCGCGGCCAGGTACTGGACGAGGTGATCGACGTCTGCCGGGCCGTGTGGGGGCCCGACCCGGTGCGCTACGACGGCCGTATCACGAAGATCGAGTCGGCCGTGGTGGGGCCCAAGCCGGCCCGGCCGATCCCGATCCTGCTGGCCGCGAGCACCCGCAGGGCCCGGGAGCGGCTCGTCGAGCACGCCGACGGCTGGCTGCCGGTGGCCATGGGCGCCGAGCAGGTCGCGAGCCAGTGGGACGCGGTGCGGGACCTGGCCGCCGAGCGGGGCCGGCAGCAGCCGATCCAGACGGTGCTGCGGGTGAACGCGGCGTACTCGGCCAAGCCGTACGACGGCGCCGGCCGCCGGCCCTTCCAGGGTGACGCGGACCAGATCGTCGAGGACCTCCTCCCGTACGCGGCGATCGGCCTGGAAGAGATCCTCATCGACGTGCAGGGCCGCCCGCGGGACGCCGAGGAGCTCAAGGACGTCGCCGCGGAGGTGTTCGAGAAGGCGCGGGCGGCCGGGGTGTGACCGCCCTGAACTCCTGTCAGTCCTCCGGGAGTTCGACCGGAGCGATCTCGTCGTAGACGTCGCCGGGGCCGGGGTTGGCCGGGTCGGTGCCGCCGCCGAGGTGGTGCATGACGCCCCAGACCGCGTTCAGCGCGGTCTGCACGGCGCCCTCGGCCCACCCGGCCGTCCAGGAGATGTCGTCGCCGGCGAGGAAGACGCCCCGCTTGTCCTCGGGCAGCCGGTCCTGCATGAAGTGGGTGAACAGGCGCCGCTGGTAGCGGTAGTGGCCGGGCAGGTTGGCCTTGAACGCGCCCATGAAGTAGGGCTCGTTCTCCCAGGAGACGGTCACCGGGCTGCCGATGATGTGCTTGCGGATGTCGACGTTCGGATAGATCTCCGACAGCGACTTCAGCATGACCTCCATCCGCTCGTTCGCGGACAGCGGCAGCCACTTCAGGCTGTCGTCGCACCAGGTGTAGGAGAGGCAGATGACGGCGGGCTTGTCCGGGCCGTCGTCGAGCAGGTAGGTGCCGCGGGTCATGCGGTCGGTGAGCGTCATCGACATCACGTCCCGGCCGGTCGGCTCGCCCTTGTCGTCGACGGCCCTGTCCCGCCAGAACGGCCGGTCGACGGGCACGAAGAGCTTGCTGGACTCCATGTAGTGGGTGCGCTCGATGGCGGTCCAGTGGTCGATCGGGAAGAGGGCGTCGTCGCACCGGACCTTGGACAGCAGCATCCAGGACTGGGCGGTGAAGACGGCCGCCTTGTAGGTGCGGATGTCGCCGTTCGCGTCCGTCACCGTGATGCGGTTGTTCGCGGTGCGGTGCAGCCGGGTCACGGCGGGGCGCGGGTCGCCGTCCACGTGCAGGGACTTCAGCGACGTGCCGTAGGGCCAGTGCAGGATCTTCTCCGGCTCGCGCTCCCAGAGCCTGAGCGGCAGTTGCTGCGAGCCGCCCACGATGCCGCGGTGGTGGTCGTCGGCCTCGGTGTAGACGACGCGCAGGATCTCCAGGATGGAGTTGGGGAAGTCGGTGTCCCAGCCTCCGGTGCCGAAGCCGACCTGGCCGAAGATCTCGCGGTGCCGGAAGGACCTGAAGGCCTCGGAGTCGCACAGGAAGCCGTAGAAGGTCTGGTTGTCGAGCTTCTCGACCAGCCGGGACCAGATCTCGCGGATGCGCGGCACGTCGCGCTCGCGCAGGGCGCGGTTCATGTCGGAGAAGTCGGCGCCCTCCTCCAGGCACCGGTTCCAGGCGTCCGCCACGTCCCGGTAGACCTGCGGCAGGTCGTCGATGGTCTCGGCGTAGTGCGACTCGCCCTTGAGGTCGACGACGGTCGACGGGGTCGCCTCGGCCAGGGGGTTGGGGAACGGCCGGGTCTCGAGGCCCACCAGGTCGATGTAGTGCTGGAGGGCGGTGGAGGACGGCGGGAAGCGCATGGCGCCCATCTCGGCGGTCAGCGACTCGTCGCAGCCCTCGAAGCCGACGGTGCGCAGCCGGCCGCCGATCCGGTCGGCCTCGTAGACGACGGGCTTGAGGCCCATCTTCATCAGCTCGTAGGCGGCGACGATGCCGGACAGGCCGCCGCCGATGATCGCGACCTCGGTGCCGTGCTCGGTCGCGGGGACCTGGCCGAGGCCCGCCGGGTGGGCGAGGAAGTCGTCGTACGCGTACGGGAAGTCCGGGCCGAACATGGTGATCGGCGGCTGCTGCTCGTCGGCGTGCTCGACGGCGTTGGGCACCGTGGACGTCATGGGGTGCGGACTCCTTGCGCGAAAGAACCGGGGGTGGGGAGAGAGGGGAGGTCCGGGGGTCAGACGAGGGACCCGTAGAGGCCGGGGCGGCGGCCCTCCAGATACGGGTTGGCCTCGCGGGAGGCGGCGAGGAAGGCGGGGTCGGCGTCCGCGAGGACCAGTTCCTCGGACCGGCCGGCGCGGGTGCGGACCACCCCGTCGGGGCCGGCCAGGGCGGACAGCCCGACGAACTCGAACTCGCCTTCCGTGCCGACCCGGTTGGCGTAGGCGACGTACATCTGGCTCTCGAAGGCGCGCACCGGCACCAGGGACTCGGCGACGAACTGGAACGGGTGCATGAGCGCCGTCGGGACGACGAGGAGGTCGGTGCCGGCCAGCGCGTGGGCGCGCACGTTCTCCGGGAACTCCACGTCGTAGCAGATGATCAGACCGACGGTCAGCCCGTTCAGCTCCGCCTGGACGACCGGCTGCTCGCCCGGCGTGAACTGGCCGTGCTCGAAGTCGCCGAACAGGTGGGTCTTGCGGTAGTTGGCGAGGCGGGTGCCGTCGGCGGAGATCAGCTGCACGGAGTTGTAGACCGTCTCGCCGTCCCGCTCCGGGTAGCCGTAGGCGACGGCCAGCCCGTGCCTGCGGGCCAGCTCCGCGACCGCGTCCGCCCGGTCGCCGTCGGCGGGCTCGGCCAGACGGCCGATGTCGTCGCCGATCGCGTACCCGGTCAGGAACAGCTCCGACGTCGCCAGCAGTCCGGCCCCCGCGGCGGCGGCCCGGCCGGCGGCGTCGTCGAGGACCTCGAGGTTCTCGGCGACGGAGCCGGGATGGCCGGAGCTCTGGAGCAGGGCGGTGCGCATGGATGTTCCTCACCGGTACGGGGGGTTCGGGGATCGGTTAGACCGTACGTTCGGCCGTCTCGGGCGGACAAGCCGGAGCCGTTGCGCGCCGGTGAGCGAATCGTTGCGTACAACCCGGGACGGGCGGCGATTCGTTGCGCCTCCGCGGGAGGCGGGGGCGAAGCACGGGTCCGCAGCCGCCCCGCGGCCTCCCCCAGCGGCTCCGGGCCGGCCGCCCGGGCGCTCGCTACGCGCTGGGCCGGCCTCGGTGGCCCCCTGACACGCCGAAGGCGGTCACGACCGCCGCGTGGTCCGAGGACCAGTCGTTGCCGGCGACCTCCGGCCAAGGACGCGGGGTGCCCCTGACGTACGTTCAGGAGTCGAGCACCCGCAGCCCTCGGTGCAGGAGGCGGTGAGCTTCAGCATGCACAATTCGACAGGGAACAACGCCCTGTCGCGCAAGACGGCCGGCTGAAGGGGGCCTTCATGGATGTCGCCGGAATCGCCGCACTGCCGTACGTCGACGAGCACGCGACCGTCGTCGCGGCGGACACCGGCGCCGTGTGGCGCGGGCTCGGCGCCGCGCTGGAGGGATCGTTCTGCGGTCCCGGCGCGGCCCGCTACGCCCGCCTGGTCGGATGCGCCGACCGTGCGGCGTCCGGACCGCGTCCCCTCGCGGAGGGCTCGACTCTTCCCGGGTTCCGGGTGGTCGCCGCCGACACGGGCCGGGAACTGGTGCTCACCGGACGGCATCGCTTCTCGTCGTACGCGCTGACGTTCCGCCTCGAACCGGCCGGTCCCGGGCGTTCGCGGCTGCGCGCCGAGACCCGGGCCGCCTTCCCCGGCCCGGCCGGCGGCCTCTACCGGCGGCTGGTGATCGCCACGGGCGGGCATGCGGTGGGCATGCGGCGCCTGCTGTCGGCGATCGACCGCAGGTCGAGGGTGCCCTAGTGCCGCGGCAGGCAACGTTTGCCCGTAAAGGAGCGGCGTCCGGTGCGTGCTCCGGGGGTCCCCCCTGCTCGAAGAGCTTGGGGGAGTGCCGGCCGGAAGTCCTCGTACTGGACCGTACTTGGGCTTTCGGCCGGTGCGGCGAGAGGGCGTGCCGGGCGTCGCGAGGGGGAAACCGTTGCCTGTCGGGGCACTAGCCCGGCGCGCCGGAGGAGAAGCGGCGCAGCAGGGGCGAGAGCACCAGCACGGACTTCGTCCGTTCCACGAACGGCTCGCCGGCGATCCGCTCCAGGACCCGCTCGAAATGCCGCATGTCGGCGGCGAAGACCTGGACGATCGCGTCCGCCTCACCGGTGACGGTGGAGGCGGACACGACCTCCTGGTAGCGCTCCAGGCCGCGCTGGATGGTCTCCGGGGAGGTGTGGCGCCGGCAGTAGATCTCGACGAACCCCTCGGTCTCCCAGCCGAGTGCCGCCGGGTCGACCCGGACGGTGAAACCGGTGATGGCCCCGGTGGCGCGCAGCCGGTCCACGCGCCGCTTCACGGCGGGCGCGGACAGGCCGACCAGCTGCCCGATGTCCGCGTAGGAGCGGCGGGCGTCCTCGGCGAGGGCGTGCACGATGCGTTCGTCGAGATCGTTCAGCACTGTCGGTGGATCACTTCTCGGGACTCGGCGGCTCAGTTCCAGCTGGCGTGCAGCGGCTGGCCCTCGGCGTAGCCTGCCGCGCTCTGAATGCCGACGATGGCCTTGTCGGCGAACTCCTCCAGTGAGCCGGCCCCGGCGTAGGTGCACGAGGAGCGGACGCCCGCGATGATCGAGTCGATCAGGTCCTCGACGCCCGGCATGGCCGGGTCGAGGAACATCCGGGAGGTCGAGATGCCCTCCTCGAACAGCGCCTTGCGGGCGCGGTCGTACGCGGACTCCTCGGAGGTGCGGTTGCGCACCGCGCGCGCGGAGGCCATGCCGAACGACTCCTTGTAGGGGCGGCCGTTGGCGTCGTGCTGGAGGTCGCCGGGCGACTCGTAGGTGCCCGCGAACCAGGAGCCGATCATCACGTTGGACGCGCCGGCCGCGAGTGCCATCGCCACGTCGCGCGGGTGGCGGACACCGCCGTCGGCCCACACGTGCTTGCCGTACTTCTTCGCCTCGGCCGCGCACTCCAGGACCGCGGAGAACTGCGGGCGGCCCACGCCGGTCATCATGCGGGTGGTGCACATGGCGCCCGGTCCCACACCCACCTTGACGATGTCGGCGCCCGCCTCGATGAGGTCCTTGACGCCCTCGGCGGAGACGATGTTGCCGGCGACGACCGGCACCCGCGGGTCGAGGTCCCGCACCAGCTTGACGGCGTTGATCATCGACTCCTGGTGGCCGTGCGCGGTGTCGATGACGAGGGTGTCGACGCCCGCGTCGAGCAGTTGCTCGGCCTTGCCGGCGACGTCGCCGTTGATACCCACGGCGGCGGCGATGCGCAGCTTGCCCCGGGCGTCGGTGGCCGGGGTGTACAGCGTGGCGCGCAGGGCGCCCTTGCGGGTGAGGATGCCGGCGAGCCTGCCGTCCTTGTCCACGGCCGGCGCATAGCGGCGGTTGGCCCCGTCCAGGGTGTTGAAGGCCTCGCGCGGGTCGATGTCCGCGTCCAGCAGGAGCAGGTCCTTGCTCATCACCACTTCGAGCTGGGTGAAGCGGTCGACACCGGTCAGGTCCCGGTCGGTGACCACGCCGACCGGCCGGTGCTGCTCGTCGACGACCACACCGGCGTTGTGCGCGCGCTTGGGCAGCAGGGCCAGGGCGTCGGCGACGGTCTGGTGCGGGGCGAGCACGATCGGGGTGTCCAGGACCAGATGGCGGTTCTTGACCCAGGAGATCACGTCGGTGACGACGTCGTTCGGGATGTCCTGCGGAATGACCACCAGTCCGCCGCGGCGGGCCACGGTCTCGGCCATGCGGCGCCCGGCGATGGCGGTCATGTTGGCGACGACGAGCGGGATGGTGGTGCCCGTGCCGTCCGGGGAACTGAGGTCCACGCCCTGACGTGAACCGACCGCGCTGCGGCTCGGCACCATGAAGACGTCGTCGTACGTCAGGTCGTACGCGGGCTGGATGTCATTGAGGAAACGCACGTGCCGCACATCCCAGTCGATCAGAGGTGACCCCCGGACAGGTCCGTCAGGGGGAAAGAGCACGTACTTCATTCTCCCATGGCGCGGGCCGTGCCATACCCGGACGGATCGTCCAGGCCGACCGCCCGCCCCCTAGGAGGAACCTCCAAGCGCGAGGGCGACGTCCAGGGCCGGCCGGCCGCCCGCCGAGGCGGCGAAGACCTCCACGGCGATCTCCCACTCCTCCGGCCTGGCCTGCGCGTACGCCTGCCAGCCCCGTACCACGATCAGCATCCCGCGCTCCACGGCCTCCGCCGGCCAGAGGGTCTCGTCGCCGAGGCTGTCGGCCAGCGCGTCCCAGTTCCGTCCGAACCAGCCGGGCAGTGCGAGGGCACGGGCGGCGCGGTCCATCAGCCCCGCCTTGTCCGTGACACCGTCGAGGTCCAGCGTGACCACGACCCGGCCCGCCAGGTCTTCGCTCATCTCAGCACCGCCCGGAACGTGTTGTAGTGATCATCGGTGTAATAGAACTCCCCGCCCTGGCCGGTGACGATGCGCCTGGCCCCGCGGTCGCGCGACCCCGGGGTCCGCACCGTGTACTCGTGGTAGTAGCCGCGCGGCTCCTTGGGCAACCGCCCCTCGAAATTGCCGAACACGGTGTTGTCCTGCCGGTACGGGTAGGGGCCGCCCTTGTCGACGAGGTCCAGGGTCTGCCGGGCCTCGGCCGGCAGCCGGGACTGGCTGATCGTGGCCATCCCGTGGGCCCACGACGGGGCTGAGGGGTCGGAACCGGCCGGCCCGGAGGGCGAGCAGCCTGTCAGAAGGACGGCGAGCGTGACGAGGAGCCCCGCGAGCACACGGGGGACGAACCGCAGCAGCATGCCGTCGATGCTCCCACGGCCGTCCCGCGCGGACTCGTCAGGGGCCGTCCGGGTCCGCCCTGTTGAGAGCGGGCCTGGGGGTGGGCCCCGCCGTCATCAGGTAGTCCGCGGCCGAGGTGTCCGTGACCAGGCTGGTGACGAGGCCGGACCGCAGCACCGCGTCGATCGCCGCCGCCTTGCGCTGCCCGCCCGCGATCGCGACGACCTCGGGGATACGGCGCAGCTGGTCGGCCTTGACCGTGATGCACCGCTCCCCCAGGTCCCGTCCGATCCGGCGGCCCTCGGCGTCGAACAGGTGCGCGGCCATCTCGGCGGAGACGCCGAGCGAGGCGTAGTGGGCCCGCTCCTCGTCGCTGAGCATGTCGTGCACCGTCGAGATGCCCGGTTCCCAGGAACCGATGGACACACAGGCGACCGTGACCTTGTCGAAGTACTCGAAGGCGCGCGCGATCCCGGTCTGGTGCCGCAGCGCCGCCGCGGTGGCCGCGTCCGGCAGCAGCATCGGCGCGTAGATGGGGTGGGCGTCGCCCCCCGAGACCTGGGCGGCGCGGCGCACGGCCTCCACCGAGCCGCGCTCGGAGGTCCCGGCGTCGTACACCCCCGTCAGCTGCACCACCGTGCAGGGCGGCAGCCGGTTCAGGGCCGCCGCCATGTGGATGGTGGAACGGCCCCAGGCCAGACCCAGCACGTCTCCCTCGTCGACGAGCTCGCCGAGCAGATCGGCGGCTACTTCGCCGAGGTTCTCGGGGTCGGGCGTCTCCTCTGCCTCGGCCGGGGACTCGACCACGACGGCGTGCCTGAGGCCGTAGCGGGCACGGAGCGCGTCGGAGCGCTCGGCGTCCAGCTCGGCCGGCACGCGGATCTCGATGCGCACGAGATCCCGTTCGAGAGCGGTCTCCAGGACCCTGGCCACCTTGAAGCGGCTGACGCCGAACTCCTCGGCGATCTGGATCTTCGATTTGCCCTCGAGGTAGAAACGGCGGGCCATGGCCGCCGCCTGCACCAGCTCAGCGGGTCCCATCCGCATGGCTGACCGGCCCGCCGACATACCCGACACGGCGATCTCCTCACTGCTGTTCACATTCTGGATTCACCGTTCATCCTTGCAGATCCGGCGCGCTTGATCAGCCCTGATGGTTGCCGTTCACGCAGCCGTTGTTCAGTGGCCGCACGCCCAGGACGCCTTGGCGGTGGCCTTTTCCGCCTGACCGCGCAGGGCACGTACCGCTTCGGCGGGGTCCTCCGCACCGTAGACCGCCGAGCCGGCGACGAACACGTCCGCGCCCGCCTCCGCGCACCGCTCGATCGTCGAGGCCGACACCCCGCCGTCGACCTGGAGCCACAGCTGGAGGCCGTGCTTGCCGATCAGCTCCCGGGTGCGGCGGATCTTGGGCAGCATGATGTCGAGGAAGGCCTGGCCGCCGAAGCCCGGCTCCACCGTCATGATCAGGAGCATGTCGAGCTCGGGGAGCAGGTCCTCGTACGGCTCGATGGGGGTGGCGGGCTTGAGGGCCATCGAGGCCCGGGCACCCTTGGCGCGGATCTCGCGGGCCAGCCGGACGGGGGCGGCGGCCGCCTCGACGTGGAAGGTCACGGAGGAGGCGCCCGCCTCGACGTACTGCGGCGCCCAGCGATCGGGCTGCTCGATCATCAGGTGGCAGTCCAGCGGGGTGTCCGTCGCCCGGGCCAGGGACTCCACGACGGGCACGCCGAGCGTGAGGTTCGGGACGAAGTGGTTGTCCATGACGTCGACGTGGAGCCAGTCGGCCCCTTCGACCGCCTTCGCCTCCTCGGCGAGGCGCGCGAAGTCGGCGGACAGGATGCTGGGGTTGATCTGCACGGCCATGCCCCAAGCGTGCCATGCCCGGGCCCGCCCGCTCCCCCCGGTACCCGGCTGGAGGCCGGAAGGCGGCGGCCATGACGCACGGGCGCACGGACGGGGCCGCCGTTGTGCGGGCGCGGGCGAAGCCGCCGTATGCGGGCGCGGGCGAAGCCGCGCCCGCCGGCCCGCTCCACGGACGCTTCGCGGGATGGCGCGGGCCGGACCCGCGAAGGGGCCGGTCAGCCGGTGCGGCGGATCAGGGCCAGGTACATCGCGTCGGTCCCGTGCAGATGCGGCCACAGCTGTACGTCGGGGCCGTCGCCGAGGAGCCCGACGCCCGGCAGCAGCGGGCGGGCGTCGATCAGTTCGGCCCCGGGGAACTGCTTGAGCACGTCGGCGACCACGGCGCGGGTCTCGGCGAGGTGGGGGGAGCAGGTCGCGTAGCCGACCACGCCGCCGACGCGCACCGACTCCAGGGCCGTGCGCAGCAGGCCGCGCTGGAGCGGGGCGAAGCCGTCCAGGTCCTCCGGGCGGCGCCTCCACCGGGCCTCGGGGCGCCTGCGCAGGGCGCCGAGCCCGGTGCAGGGGACGTCGACGAGGACGCGGTCGAAGCTGCCCGGCCGCCAGGCGGGGCGCGTGCCGTCGGCGGCGATCACCTGGTACGGGCCGGGGTTGCCGGCCAGTGCCTTCGCCACCAGCCCGGCGCGGTGGGGCTGCTTCTCGGAGGCGAGCAGGACGGCTCCGCGCTCGGCGGCGAGCGCGGCCAGCAGGGCCGCCTTGCCGCCGGGGCCCGCGCATCCGTCGAGCCACCTCCGGTCGGGGCCGTCGAGGGGCGCGTTCGCCAGGGCGAGTGCGACGAGCTGGCTGCCCTCGTCCTGGACGCCGGCCCGGCCCTCCCGTACGGCGTCCACGGCGCCCGGTTCGCCGCCCTCGGTCAGCCGCACGGCGTAGGGCGACCAGCGGCCCGGCACCGCGGCCTCCTCGCGCAGCAGCTCCTCGGTGCCGGCCCGTCCGGGCCGGGCTACCAGGGTCACCTCCGGCCGCTCGTTGTCGGCCTCCAGCAGGTCCTCGATCCCGGCGCGTCCGCCGCCGAGGGAGTCCCACAGGGCGGAGACGACCCAGCGGGGGTGGGAGTGGACGACGGCGAGGTGGTCCTCGGGGTCCTCGTCGTAGGGCGGGGCGATCTTCTCCAGCCAGCCGTCGAGGTCGTTCTGCGCGACCTTGCGCAGCACGGCGTTGACGAACTTGGCCCGCCCGTCGCCGAGGACGACCCGGGCGAGCTCGACGGTGGCGGACACAGCGGCGTGGCTGGGGATGCGCGTCCCGAGCAGCTGGTGGGCACCGAGGGTCAGCACGTCCAGGACGGGCGGGTCGACCTCCCGCAGCGGGCGGTCGACACAGTCCGCGAGGATCGCGTCGTACGTTCCCTGGCGGCGCAGCGTTCCGTACACCAGCTCGGTGGCGAGTGCGGCGTCCCGGCCGTCGAAGTCGCCCTTCTCTCGTGCCTTGCGCAGCAGCGGGGGCAGGACCAGGTTGGCGTAGGCGTCCCGCTCGTCCACGGCGCGCAGTGCCTCGAAGGCGAGGATGCGGACGGGGTCCTTCTGGGGTCGGCGGTAGGGCTTGGCGGGCCTGCGGGGCCGACGGGTGTCGCTCACGAAAAGGTGCTCCGGTTGTCTGGGTGCGCCGCGCTCGGACGCGCGGTGCACCCAGCCTACGTCCCGGTCCGGGCCGCCTGGTCAGCCGCCGAGCGTCTCGCCCTGGGCGATGCGCGCCCCGCGCGCCCAGTCCGCCGCCCGCATCGGCTTCTTGCCCTGCGCCTGCACCCACAGCAGCTCGACGGCGTACGAACCGGTGCCGACGTGGACGTCGTTCTTGCCGACGGCGAGCGCGCCCGGAGCGAGGTCGGTGCGCTGCGGCGCCGGGGCGGCCTGGATCAGCTTGAGCCGCTCGCCGCGGAACGTGGTCCAGGCGCCGGGCGCCGGTGTGCAGCCGCGTACCACGCGGTCCACGCGCAGGGCGGGTGCCGTCCAGTCGACCCGGGCGTCCTCAACGGTGATCTTGGGGGCCAGGGTGACGCCCTCGGCCGGCTGCGGCACGGCCTCCAGGGTGCCGTCCTCGATGCCGTCCATGGTCGCGGCGAGCAGTCCGGCCCCGGCGAGGGCGAGCCGGGTGAGCAGGTCGCCGCTGGTGTCGGTGGGCCTGATCCGCTCGGTGACGGTGCCGTAGACCGGGCCGGAGTCGAGCCCTTCCTCGATGAGGAAGGTGGACGCGCCGGTGATCTCGTCCCCGGCCATGAGGGCGTGCTGCGCGGGGGCGGCGCCGCGCCAGGCGGGCAGCAGGGAGAAGTGCAGGTTGACCCAGCCGTGGGCGGGGATGTCGAGGGCCGCCCTGGGCAGCAGGGCACCGTAGGCGACGACCGGGCAGCAGTCCGGGGCGATCTCCTTCAGCCGCTCCAGGAACTCCGGGTCCCGCGGCTTGAGGGGCTTGAGCACCTCGATCCCGGCCTCCTCCGCCCGCTCGGCGACCGGGCTCGCGACCAGCCTGCGCCCGCGCCCGGCCGGCGCGTCGGGCCGGGTGACGACGGCCGCCACCTCGTGCCGCCCGGAGGCGAGCAGGGCGTCCAGAGCGGGAACGGCGACCTCGGGGGTACCGGCGAAGACGAGCTTCATGGGGTGGCTTGGGCCTCTCGGGCGGGTTGGACGGCGGGCAGCGCACCAGTCTATGACCACGGGCGGAAAGCCGTGGCTGACGAGCGCGACGGGGCCGCGGGCACCGGGCCGGGCGGCAGGTGACGGGCGGGCGGCAAGCGCCGCGCCGGACGGCAGGTGACGGGCCGGACGGCAGGTGACCGGCGGACGGCAGGTGGCCGGCGGACGGCAGGTGACGGAGCCTGGCGGCGAGCGGCACGCCAGGCGGCGAGCCACGGAGCCGGGGCGGCAGGCGGCAGCTTGACCGGAGTGTGGGCCGACCCCGCCGTCGCCACGCACGCGGCACGCGGCACGCGGCACGCGGCACGCGGCACGCGGCACGCGGCACGCGGCACGCGGGACAGCAGGCCACGGAGCCGGGGCAGCAGATGACCAGGCCGGGCAATGGGCGGCACGCCAGGCAGCAGACCACGAAGCCGAGCCACAGACGACTGAGCCGGGCGGCAGATGACCGGGCCGGGCGGCAGATGACGGGGGAGGCCGTCGGCCGACCATGCAGCGCGCGTCCGGCGCACGGGGGCGTACGCGTGTTTCCCTACGCCCCCACACCGTGACCCGTGGAGGGCAAGCGCGTTGGTCAAGTAAGAGTTGACCACAGCGGGCCGCCTGCTCGGCCCGATTCCTTTCAACGCCGGTTCGAGAGGCTTGTTCATGGCCGACCACGCAACCCACGACGCCCAGGCCCGGGCCAGCCTGCACTTGCTGGTGCGGGACATCGAGCGGGTCCGCCGGCAGGTGGATGCACTGCGCACGCTCACCGCCCAGCTGGGCAACGTCTACCGCCCACGCCGCTCCGGCCCTTCCACGGGCTTCGTCGTCTACGGACGCGCCCCCGCCCCGACCGTCCGTCTCGCCCAGGAGCTGCGGGACAGCGTCGAGACCCTGGTCACGGCCGCCGTGGACTTCGACCGCTCGCTCGGCTTCTCGTGGGACGCCGTCGGCTCGGCCCTCGGCGTCACCAAGCAGGCGGTCCACCGGCGTTACGGCGCCCGCCGCGCGGCGGCCCAGGCGGCCCCCGAGGGCGAGCGGACCCCGGAGCCGACGGGCACCCGTACGGTCAATGTCGGCACCGGCATCGCCACGGTCCCCGCGGCCCGCTCCATGCCGACCCAGCCGACGGCCTGTGGCCCGGTCCTGCGCGACGAGACCCGCCCCACCGTCTTCCCCGGCCCCCGCAACGGCTGACGACCCCTTGCCGTGTCCCCTCCCGGCGGGCACCCGGGAGGGTCCTGCCACCCCCCTAGGCCGGGCACTGACGGCGCTCGTCAGCCCCTCTCACGCGGTCCCGGGCGCGGCCGGACACCAGGCGGCCCGCTCACCGCTCCGTCCCGACGGCCGCCGAGCACCCCGGCGAGACCCGTACCGGTACGACGCGGTACGGCCTCGGCCGCCGTGCCGGGCCCTCGTGGCACGCCCCCAGAACACCGGCCCGCACAGACCCGACCGCCCGACCTGACCTGCGATCCGTCCTCCGCAGGACCCCAACTCGCCCGGCGCCGCAAGGAGGCTCGGACCTCTGCCCGCCCCCGGCCCGGCCTGGACGCGCGCCTTCGGCGAACGGCAGTACACGCGGCCGGAGTTCGCAGCCCCCTCACCGCGCGGGCGTCGCCGTGTCAGCCGATGTCCGGTGGGTCGACGCGTACCCAGACCGGGTCATGGTTTCCGCGGGCCATACGGGCCGCCTGGGTGGCCTTCAGTGCGGAGGCCAACGCGGCTCCGCTGCCGGGCGGGACGCGGATCAGGGTCCGGGTCCAGTGTTCGCCGGGTGGGGGCGCGCCGGACCGGCGCGGGCGACCCGGAGGCGTGACCGGTAGCGGGACAGGTCCCAACACCTCTGCCTCCCGCGGCAGTTCGACGGCGGGAAGGAAGTCCGACACCGCCTCCGCCGGGCCCGACACGGCCGCCATACGGGACACCGGCGGGAACCCGAGTTCGGCGCGTTCGGACAGCTCCCGCAGGGCGTGACCGACGGGGTCCCAGCGCACCAGCGCCTGCACGGGCCGCAGGGTCGGCTCGGCGACGACAACCACGGTGCCGCCCTCCGGCTGCGGCCGGACGAGCGCGGCCGCGGCGATCCAGCGCCGCAGCGCGTCCTCGCCGGCGCGCAGATCGGGACGCCCGAGCATGGCCCAGCCATCCAGGAGCAGGGCCGCCGCGTACCCGCCCTCGGCGACCGGCTCCGCACCCGGGGTGCTCACCACCAACGCGGGTGACCCCGGCACCGTGTCCAGCACGTGCTCGCGACCCGAGGTCCGCACGGGTACGGACGGGAACGCCCGGCCCAGTTCCTCGGCGGTCCGCCGGGCTCCGACGACCTGGGCCCGCAGCCGGAACGAACCGCACTCCGGGCAGTGCCACGCCGACTCCTCCCGCCCGCACCAGCCACAGCCGAGCGCCCCCGCGTCCTGCCCCTGGAGAGGTCCCGAGCAGTGCCGGCACCGCGCGGGCGCCCGGCACTGCGCGCAGGCCATCCGCGGTACGTAGCCCCGGCGGGGCACCTGCACCAGTACGGGCCCGTGCCGCAGTCCCTCCCTGGCCGCCTGCCAGGCGAGCGAGGGCAGCCGGGCCGCCCGCGCGGCCTCGTCCCGGGCGAGATCGGTGTCGCCCACCGTGCGCACGAGCGGAGCCGCCCGCCGCACCTGTTCCCTGGCGGCGACGAGCGGCCTGGCCCAGCCGCTCTCGACGAGCTGCGCCGCCTCCACCGTGCAGCTCCAACCGCCCAACAGGAAACCGCACTTGTCCTGCGCGGCGCGCAGCAGCAGCACCTCGCGGGCGTGCGGCTGCGGCGCGTGCTGCTCGCTGTGGCTGTCGTCCCCGTCGTCCCACAGCGCGACCAGCCCGAGATCCCGCACCGGCGCGAACATGGCGGCCCGGGTGCCGACGACGGCCCGTACGGATCCCCGGCGCACGGCGAGCCACTGCCGGTACCGCTTCTCGGGCCCCGCGTCGGCGGTGAGCAGCGCATGCCGTCCCTCGCCGAGGAGGGCCGTCAGCGCGGCGTCCACCCGGGCGGCGGCCCGCCCGTCCGGTACGACGACGAGCGCACCGCGTCCCGAGGCGAGCGCGGCGGCGACGGAGCGGGCCAGTTCCTCGCTCCACTCGGGCCCGGGCAGCGCGTTCCACACGGCACGCGGCGAGCCCCCCGCGGCCAGGGCCCGCACGAACGCGGCGCCCCGCTCGTAGCGGGCCCAGGAGCCCGCGTCGGGTGCGGGCGGCGGCGGCAGCGGTGCGGGCGAGGGCCGTTCCTCGGCGCGCGCCCTGCGCGGCGGCACGGCGAGTTGGAGTACGTCGGCGACGCTGCCCGCGTACCGGTCGGCGACGGCTCGTGCCAGGCCGAGCAGTTCCTCGCTGAGCACGGGCTCGGGCGACACGACCTGGGCGAGCGCGGCGAGCGGCCCCGCGTAGTCGGACTCGGCCCGGCGCTCGATCAGGTACCCGTCGATGAGCCCGCCGCCCTCGCGCCGTCCCTCGCGCACCCGGTGCCGTCCGGCTCCGAACCGCACGCGCACCCGCACCCCGGGCCGCGCGTCGGCGTCCAGTTCGGCGGGGACGGCGTAGTCGAAGCAACGGTCGAGGTGCAGTGCGCCCTTGTCGACCAGTACGCGCGCCACGGGCAGTTCCCCGGCGAGCGCGGCACCGCGCCAGGTGCGCGGCTTGGCCCGCGGCTCCTTCGCCTTGCGCACGCTCTCCCGGATGAGCGCAAGCTGTTCCGGCGGCGCCCCCGCGGCCCCGCCGTCCCCCGTCCCGTTCTCGCTGCTCACGCTTGCATTCTTACCAAACGGGACCGACAACCGACGGCGAGCGAGGCCCGGACCCTCCTGGGGTCCGGGCCTCGCTCAGGTCTCGCGGCGGACGTGGGCCCGCGGCCCCGGTCCTACAGACCCGCCGCCTCGCGCAGCGCGTCCACGCGGTCGGTGCGCTCCCAGGTGAAGTCGGGCAGCTCGCGGCCGAAGTGGCCGTAGGCGGCGGTCTGGGCGTAGATCGGGCGAAGCAGGTCGAGGTCGCGGATGATGGCGGCCGGACGCAGGTCGAAGACCTCGTCGATCGCCTTCTCGATCTTCTCGGGCTCCACCTTGTGGGTGCCGAAGGTCTCCACGAACAGGCCCACCGGCTCGGCCTTGCCGATCGCGTAGGCGACCTGGACCTCGCAGCGGGAGGCCAGGCCCGCCGCCACCACGTTCTTGGCGACCCAGCGCATCGCGTACGCGGCCGAGCGGTCCACCTTGGACGGGTCCTTGCCGGAGAAGGCGCCGCCGCCGTGGCGGGCCATGCCGCCGTAGGTGTCGATGATGATCTTGCGACCGGTCAGTCCGGCGTCGCCCATCGGGCCGCCGATCTCGAACCGGCCGGTGGGGTTGACCAGCAGCCGGTAGCCCTCGGTGTCCAGCTTGATGCCGTCGTCCAGCAGCGCCTTCAGCTCCGGCTCGACGACGAACTCGCGGATGTCGGGCGCCAGCAGCGAGTCCAGGTCGATGTCGGAGGCGTGCTGCGAGGAGACGACCACGGTGTCGAGGCGGACCGCCTTGTCGCCGTCGTACTCGATGGTGACCTGGGTCTTGCCGTCCGGGCGCAGGTAGGGGATCGTGCCGTTCTTGCGCACGTCCGACAGGCGCTTGGACAGCCGGTGCGCCAGGAAGATCGGCAGCGGCATCAGCGTCGGGGTCTCGTCGGAGGCGTAGCCGAACATCAGGCCCTGGTCGCCCGCGCCCTGCCGGTCCAGCTCGTCGAAGCCGTCGCCCGCGGCACCACCCTCGACCCGCGACTCGTACGCCGTGTCCACGCCCTGCGCGATGTCCGGGGACTGCGCGCCGATCGAGACGGAAACGCCGCAGGAGGCGCCGTCGAAGCCCTTCTTGGAGGAGTCGTAGCCGATCTCGAGGATCTTGTCCCGGACCAGGGTCGCGATGTCCGCGTAGGTCTTGGTCGTGACCTCACCGGCCACGTGCACCAGGCCGGTGGTGATCAGTGTCTCCACGGCGACCCGGGAGGTCGGGTCCTCGCGCAGAAGCGCGTCGAGAATGGTGTCGCTGATCTGGTCAGCGATCTTGTCGGGGTGACCCTCGGTCACGGACTCCGAGGTGAACAGGCGACGGGACACAACGCTCCCTGGGGTTGCAGCGGCTGCTGGCTGATCATTGGCGGACGGGCACGGGGCTGCGCCCGGCGTCGTCCGAGAACAGTTTATCGGTCGCGCTCGGCCACCGGCCCACCTGTCTCGCCTCTCGGGAGCGCTGTGACCTGCGGCACGGGCATTCTGCCCAAGCCCGGCGACCTTGACCAGAGTCGCCACGCGCCGGGCTTCGACGTTCGAGGTGGCCGGGCGAGAGCAGGGGGCGCTCAGCCCAGCCGGGCGGCCACCAGGTCCCACACGGTGTCGGCCAGCGCCTCCTTCGGACCGTGCGGCACGTGGGTCTCGCCACCGTCGGCGGCCAGCACCACGGCCTCGTTCTCCTCCGCGCCGAAGGTCCTGCGCTCCCCCACCTCGTTGACCACGAGCAGGTCGCAGCCCTTGCGCTCGAGCTTCTTGCGCCCGTTGGCGAGGACGTCGTCGGTCTCCGCGGCGAAGCCCACGATCACCTGTCCGGGCCGCGTCCGTTCGGCTGATATCTCCGCGAGGATGTCCGGATTGCGCACCAGCGCGATGGGCGCGGGGTCCTCGCCGTCCTTCTTCTTGATCTTGCCGGCCGCGTAGGCCGCGGGGCGGAAGTCGGCGACCGCGGCGGCCATGACCACCGCGTCGGCGTCCGCGGCGGCCTTCAGTACCGCCTCCCGCAGCTGCACGGCCGTGCCGACCCGGACCAGGTCCACGCCCGCCGGGTCCGGCAGGGCGGTGTTGGCGGCGACGAGCGTGACCCGGGCCCCGCGGGCCGCCGCCGTCCGCGCGAGGGCGTAGCCCTGCTTGCCGGAGGAACGGTTGCCGAGGAAGCGGACGGGGTCGAGGGGCTCACGGGTGCCGCCGGCGCTGACGACGACGTGCCGCCCGGCGAGGTCGGGCCCGGTCGCGCCCCGGGCGAGCACACGGCGGCAGACCTCGAAGATCTCCGCCGGGTCGGGCAGCCGGCCCTTTCCGGTGTCGACGCCGGTCAGCCGGCCGACCGCCGGTTCGACGACGACGGCGCCGCGGCGGCGCAGCGTCGCCACGTTGTCCTGGGTGGCCGGGTGCTCCCACATCTCGGTGTGCATCGCGGGGGCGAAGACCACCGGACAGCGGGCGGTGAGCAGGGTGTTGGTCAGCAGGTCGTCGGCGAGGCCGTGGGCGGCCCTGGCGAGCATGTCGGCGGTGGCGGGGGCGACGACCACCAGGTCGGCCTGCTGCCCGATACGGACGTGCGGGACCTCGTGGACGTCGTCCCAGACCTCGGTGGAGACGGGGTGGCCGGACAGGGCGGACCAGGTCGCGGCGCCGACGAAGTGCAGCGCGGAGGCGGTCGGCACCACACGCACGTCGTGACCCGACTCGGTCAGCCTGCGCAACAGCTCGCACGCCTTGTAGGCGGCGATGCCGCCACCGACCCCCAGAACGACCTTGGGCTTGCTCACCGGGCCTCCCCGCACTCGACACACGCACGCCGCGGTTCGTCGGCGTACGCGTCCATGCTGCATCATCGCGGGATCGACTCCCGCACCCCCCGAGCACACCACAGGCCCGGCAGTCGTGCTGCCGGGCCTGTGGAAAAACCTACTGCGATCTGCAGATATGAAGAACCGCAGGGACTACTGACCCGGGCCCTCGACGGCCTCGGACGTCAGCAGACCCGCGTTGATCTCGCGCAGGGCGATGGAGAGCGGCTTCTCGTGGACGTGGGTGTCGACGAGCGGACCGACGTACTCGAGGAGGCCCTCGCCGAGCTGCGAGTAGTACGCGTTGATCTGGCGGGCCCGCTTGGCCGCGTAGATCACGAGGCTGTACTTCGAGTCGGTGGCCTCGAGGAGCTCGTCGATCGGCGGGTTGATGATGCCCTCGGGCGCGGAGATGGAAGAGGACACGCTCTACCTTCCGATGGATGGGAAAGAATCAGTCGGTGCGACCGTCACGGTCACTGCCACGATCACACAACGTCCATCAAGGCTAGCAGCTCGCGAGCCACGTCCTCGACGGAGGTGTTGACCAGGGTCTCGTCGAACTCCGGCTCGGCCGCGAGTTCGACCTTCGCCGCCTCCAGCCGCCGTTCGATGACCTCGGGCGGCTCGGTCCCCCGCCCGGTGAGCCTGCGCACGAGCTCCTCCCAGGAGGGAGGAGCCAGGAACACCAGCCGGCCCTCGGGCATGGACTCGCGGACCTGCCGGGCGCCCTGGAGGTCGATCTCCAGCAGCACCGGCACACCCGACTCCAGGTGCTCCAGCACGGCGGCGCGTGGGGTGCCGTAGCGGTTGCCCGCGAACTCGGCCCACTCCAGCAGCTCGCTGTTGGCGATCATCTTGTCCATCTCCTCGTCGGTGACGAAGAAGTAGTGGACGCCGTGCTGCTCACCGGGACGGGGCTTGCGGGTCGTCGCGGACACCGACAGCCAGACCTCGGGGTGTTCCTTGCGCATATGGGCGACGACCGTGCTCTTGCCGACCCCTGAGGGGCCGGAGAGCACGGTCAGCCGCGGACGTGCGTCCGGGGGTACGGGGGTCGCGCCCCGGGGTGTTACAGCCATGCGCCGATTATTCCAGCAATCGCGCGGTGCCCGGGACTCCGGCCCCAAGCCCCCGGATTCAGGAGCCGGTGCTGCCGAACTCGCGCTCCAGGGAGGCGATCTGGTTGGACCCGAGGCCGCGCACGCGACGGCTCTCGGAGATGCCGAGCCGCTCCATGATCTGCTTGGCGCGGACCTTGCCCACGCCCGGCAGGGACTCAAGAAGGGCGGAGACCTTCATCTTGCCGATGACGTCGTTCTCCTGGCCCTGCTTGATGACCTCGTGCAGGGAGGCGCCGGAGTGCTTGAGTCGATTCTTGACCTCGGCCCGCTCCCGGCGAGCCGCGGCGGCCTTTTCGAGCGCGGCTGCGCGCTGTTCAGGGGTTAGGGGCGGAAGAGCCACGCCTACGTCACCTCGGATGTCGAACTGTCGGATACGGACCGGTGAGGAACCTAGTCGCCCCACACCTGGGGAGCTACGAGCAACACGCTTGCCCGTTCTCCCCCACTACCTTGAGGGCGTGGGAGGCGCCCCCACTCGACGGAGACTAGCGGTCCCGTCCGCCAGAGTCAGCGAGAACAGCGGAAAAGTCCTGGTCAGCCTCCGCCAGGCCGGGCATTTAGGACATAATGCCCCGGATTTGAGGATGTATCCAGACTCAGGCGGGCCCCGGACCGCCCGTCCGGTGACTCAGCCGCCGGTCACCGCGGTCCTGATCTCCTCCGCGAAGCGCTCCGCGGCGCGCCGCAGCGCCCCCACCTCGGGACCGTGACGCAGAACACCCCGGCTGACGCTCGGGACCACGTTGCGCACCGCGGAGCCGAACACCCGGGGAAGGTCGGCCGGCGTCGCTCCCTGCGCGCCGATCCCCGGCGCGAGCAGCGGCCCGCCCATGTCCAGGTCGTACGACGACAGGTCGCCCAGCGTGGCCCCCACCACCGCGCCGAAGGAGCCGAGCGGGGCCTGCCCCGCGTTCTCCTCGGCGAGGTGCGCGAGCACGGTCGCGGCCACGGAGCGGCCGTCGGGCCGCACGGCGTGCTGGACCTCGGCGCCCTCCGGGTTGGAGGTCAGGGCCAGCACGAACAGGCCCGCGCCGCTCTCCCGCGCCAGGTCGACCGCGGGCCTCAGCGACCCGTAGCCGAGGTACGGCGACACGGTGAGCGCGTCCGAGAACAGCGGCGCGTCCTTGCGCAGGAACGACTCGGCGTAGGCGGCCATGGTCGAGCCGATGTCGCCGCGCTTGGCGTCCATCACGACCAGCGCCCCGGCCGCCCGGGCCTCCTCGACCGACTTCTCCAGGACGGCGAGGCCGCGCGAGCCGAAACGCTCGTAGAAGGCGCTCTGCGGCTTCAGGGCGGCCACCCGGCCGGCCAGCGCTTCCACCACGGTGCGGCTGAACCGCTCCAGACCGGCCACGTCGTCGTTCAGACCCCACTCTGCGAGCAGCGAGGCGTGCGGGTCGATGCCGACACACAGAGGGCCGCGCTCGTCCATGGCACGGCGCAGACGCGCGCCGAAGGGTTCCACCGGGCTCATGCCGCCTCCCCTGCCTTCCTCACGTCGGCGCCGACCGCGTCGGCGAGGGTGGCGTACGGGCTGGTCCGCAGGCGTGCGGCGAGCCCCTTGTGGATCGCGCGGCTCCAGAAGGGCCCCTGGTAGACGAAGGCGCTGTAGCCCTGGACCAGGGTGGCGCCGGCCAGGATGCGCTGCCAGGCGTCCTCGGCGTTCTCGATGCCGCCGACGCCGACCAGGGTGATGCGGCCGCCCACGCGCGCGTAGAGACGGCGCAGCACCTCCAGGGAGCGCGCCTTCAGCGGCGCGCCCGAGAGCCCGCCGGTCTCCTTCACCAGCGAGGGCGCGGACGTCAGCCCGAGTCCCTCGCGCGCGATGGTGGTGTTGGTGGCGATGATCCCGTCCAGGCCCAGCTCCACGGCGAGGTCGGCGACGGCGTCGACGTCCTCGTCGGCGAGGTCCGGGGCGATCTTCACCAGCAGCGGCACCCGGCGACCCGGCACGACCCGGTCGGCGGCCTCGCGCACGGCGGCGAGGAGCGGGCGCAGCGCCTCGGTGGCCTGGAGGTCGCGCAGTCCGGGGGTGTTCGGCGAGGAGACGTTGACGACCAGGTAGTCGGCGTACGGGGCCAGCCGCTCGGCGGACTTCACGTAGTCGCCGACGGCCTCCTCCTCCGGGACGACCTTGGTCTTGCCGATGTTGACGCCCACGACGGTCCTGAACACGGGCGTGCGCGAGGCCAGGCGCGCGGCGACGGCGAGCGAGCCCTCGTTGTTGAAGCCCATGCGGTTGATCAGCGCGCGGTCCGCGACCAGCCGGAACAGCCGCTTCCTGGGGTTGCCGGGCTGCGGCTCTCCCGTGACCGTGCCGATCTCGACGTGGTCGAAGCCGAGCATCGACATCCCGTCGATCGCCACGGCGTTCTTGTCGAAGCCGGCGGCGAGCCCGAAGGGGCCGTGCATCCGCAGCCCGAGGGCCTCGGTGCGCAGCTCCTCGTGGCGGGGGGCGAGCAGGGCGGCGACGAAGGTGCGCAGCACCGGGACGCGGGCGGCGAGCCGGATCCAGCGGAAGGCCAGGTGGTGTGCCTGTTCCGGGTCCATCCGCTGGAAGAACAGACGGAAGAAAAGCTTGTACATCACTGAGTCCTCGGGTGTCCTCGGGGCCTCATGGGTCCCCATGGGGTGAAGAGGGGGGACACCGTCTCCGGTGTCCCCCCTTGTGGCCGCTAGTCGCGGGTCGCGGTCAGGAATCCCGCGTGTTCCTGGAGGGAGCGGACACCCACCTCGCCGCGGTGGAGGGCGTCGATGCCCTGGACCGCCGCGGCCAGCGCCTGGACCGTCGTCAGGCACGGCACGGAGCGCGCCACGGCCGCGGTACGGATCTCGTAGCCGTCCAGGCGGCCGCCGGTGCCGTACGGGGTGTTGACGATGAGGTCGACCTCGCCGTCGTGGATGAGCTGGACGATGGTCCGCTCGCCGTTGGGCCCGGTGCCCTGGGACTGCTTGCGCACGACCGTGGCGTTGATGCCGTTGCGCTTGAGCACCTCGGCCGTGCCGGAGGTGGCGAGCAGTTCGAAGCCGTGGGCCACCAGCTCACGGGCCGGGAAGATCATCGACCGCTTGTCCCGGTTGGCGACCGAGATGAAGGCGCGGCCCTTGGTCGGCAGCGGACCGTAGGCCGCCGACTGCGACTTGGCGTACGCGGTGCCGAAGACGGAGTCGATGCCCATGACCTCGCCGGTGGAGCGCATCTCGGGGCCGAGGACGGTGTCCACACCGCGTCCGGAGGTGTCCCGGAAGCGGCTCCAGGGCAGCACGGCCTCCTTGACGGAGATCGGCGCGTCCAGCGGCAGCGTGCCGCCGTCGCCGTTCCTCGGCAGCAGCCCCTCCTCGCGCAGTTCGGCGATGGTCGCGCCCAGCGAGATCCGGGCGGCGGCCTTGGCGAGCGGCACGGCGGTCGCCTTGGAGGTGAAGGGGACCGTACGGGAGGCGCGCGGGTTGGCCTCGAGGACGTAGAGGATGTCGCCGGACAGCGCGAACTGGATGTTGATCAGGCCGCGCACCCCGACACCGCGCGCGATGGCCTCGGTGGAGGCCCGCAGCCGCTTGATGTCGTACCCGCCGAGCGTGATCGGCGGCAGCGCGCACGCCGAGTCGCCGGAGTGGATGCCGGCCTCCTCGATGTGCTCCATGACACCGCCGAGGTACAGCTCCTCGCCGTCGTAGAGGGCGTCGACGTCGATCTCTATGGCGTCGTCGAGGAACCGGTCGACGAGCACCGGGCGGGAGGGGCTGATCTCGGTCGACTCGGCGATGTACGCCTCCAGGCGCGCCTCGTCGTACACGATCTCCATGCCGCGGCCGCCCAGGACGTAGGACGGGCGGACCAGGACCGGGTAGCCGATCTCGTCGGCGATGGTCTTGGCCTGGGCGAAGGTGGTGGCGGTGCCGTGCTTGGGGGCCGGCAGGCCCGCCTCGACCAGCACCTGGCCGAAGGCACCCCGGTCCTCGGCGGCGTGGATCGCCTCGGGCGAGGTACCGACGATCGGCACGCCGTTGTCCTTCAGGGCCTGCGCCAGGCCCAGCGGGGTCTGGCCGCCGAGCTGGACGACGACACCGGCGATCGGGCCGGCCTGCCGCTCCGCGTGGACGATCTCCAGGACGTCCTCCAGGGTCAGCGGCTCGAAGTACAGCCGGTCGGAGGTGTCGTAGTCGGTGGAGACGGTCTCCGGGTTGCAGTTGACCATCACGGTCTCGTACCCGGCGTCGTGCAGCGCGAAGGAGGCGTGCACGCAGGAGTAGTCGAACTCGATGCCCTGGCCGATGCGGTTGGGGCCGGAGCCCAGGATGATCACCGCGGGCTTCTCGCGCGGGGCGACTTCGTTCTCCTCGTCGTAGGAGGAGTAGAAGTACGGCGTCTTCGCGGCGAACTCGGCAGCGCAGGTGTCGACTGTCTTGTAGACCGGGCGGATGCCGAGCGCGTGCCGCACCTCGCGGACCACGTCCTCGCGCAGGCCCCGGATCTCGCCGATCTGCTGGTCGGAGAAGCCGTGCCGCTTGGCCTCGGCGAGCAGTTCGGCGGTCAGCTCGGGCGCCGCTGCCAGCTCGTCGGCGATCTCCTTGATCAGGAACAGCTGGTCGACGAACCACGGGTCGATCTTCGTGGCGTCGAAGACCTCCTCGGCCGTGGCACCCGCGCGGATGGCCTGCATCACCGCGTTGATCCGGCCGTCGGTCGGACGGACGGCCTCGCGCAGCCGTTCGTGCCGGTCGCCGGGGTCGCCGACGAACGTGAACCGGCTGCCCTTCTTCTCCAGCGAGCGCAGGGCCTTCTGGAGGGCCTCGGTGAAGTTGCGGCCGATGGCCATGGCCTCGCCGACCGACTTCATGGTGGTGGTCAGCGTGGAGTCGGCCTGCGGGAACTTCTCGAAGGCGAACCGGGGCGCCTTGACGACCACGTAGTCGAGGGTCGGCTCGAAGGAGGCCGGGGTCTCCTGCGTGATGTCGTTGGGGATCTCGTCGAGGGTGTAGCCGACGGCGAGCTTGGCGGCGATCTTGGCGATGGGGAAGCCGGTCGCCTTGGAGGCGAGCGCGGAGGAGCGCGACACGCGCGGGTTCATCTCGATGACGATGACCCGGCCGTCCTCCGGGTTCACCGCGAACTGGATGTTGCAGCCGCCGGTGTCGACGCCGACCTCGCGGATGACGGCGATGCCGATGTCCCGCAGGATCTGGTACTCGCGGTCGGTGAGCGTCATGGCCGGGGCGACGGTGATGGAGTCGCCGGTGTGCACGCCCATCGGGTCGAAGTTCTCGATGGAGCAGACGACCACGACGTTGTCGTGCTTGTCGCGCATCAGCTCCAGCTCGTACTCCTTCCAGCCGAGGATGGACTCCTCCAGGAGCACCTCGGTGGTCGGGGAGAGCGCGAGGCCGGTGCCCGCGATGCGGCGCAGTTCGTCCTCGTCGTGGGCGAAGCCGGAGCCGGCGCCGCCCATGGTGAAGGAGGGGCGGACCACGACCGGGTAGCCGCCGAGCTCGTCGACGCCGGCCAGGACCTCGTCCATGGTGTGGCAGATCACGGAGCGGGCGGACTCGCCGTGCCCGGTCCTGCGCCGGACGGCCTCCACGACCTCCTTGAACTGCTCGCGGTCCTCGCCCTTGTGGATGGCCTCGACGTTGGCGCCGATCAGCTCGACGCCGTACTTCTCCAGGACGCCGTTCTGGTGCAGCGAGATGGCGGTGTTGAGCGCGGTCTGGCCGCCCAGGGTGGGCAGCAGGGCGTCGGGGCGCTCCTTGGCGATGATCTTCTCGACGAAGTCCGGGGTGATCGGCTCGACGTAGGTGGCGTCGGCGATCTCCGGGTCGGTCATGATCGTCGCGGGGTTGGAGTTGACGAGGACGACCCTGAGACCTTCGGCCTTCAGGACGCGGCACGCCTGGGTGCCGGAGTAGTCGAACTCGGCGGCCTGGCCGATGACGATCGGGCCGGAGCCGATGACCAGGACGGACTGGATATCGGTGCGCTTAGGCACGCTGGCCCTCCATCGGGACTGTGCTCATCAAAGACGTGAAGCGGTCGAACAGGTAGGCGGCGTCGTGGGGTCCCGCGGCCGCTTCGGGGTGGTACTGCACGCTGAAGGCCGGCTTGTCGAGGAGCTGGAGGCCTTCCACCACGTTGTCATTGAGGCAGACGTGGGAGACCTCGACACGGCCGAAGGGGGTGTCGGAGACCCGGTCGGTCGGGGCGTCGACGGCGAAACCGTGGTTGTGCGCGGTGACCTCGACCTTGCCGGTCGTACGGTCCTGCACCGGCTGGTTGATGCCGCGGTGGCCGTACTTCAGCTTGTAGGTGCCGAAGCCCAGCGCGCGGCCCAGGATCTGGTTGCCGAAGCAGATGCCGAACAGCGGCGTGCCGCGCTCCAGGACGCCCCGCATGACGGAGACGGCGTGGTCGGCGGTGGCCGGGTCGCCGGGGCCGTTGGAGAAGAACACGCCGTCGGGCTCGACCGCGTACACGTCCTCGACCGTGGCCGTGGCGGGCAGCACGTGCACCTCGATGCCGCGTTCGGCCATGCGGTGCGGGGTCATGCCCTTGATGCCGAGGTCGACCGCGGCGACGGTGAACTTCTTTTCGCCGATCGCGGGAACGACGTACGCCTTCGCGGTGGTGACCTCGGCGGACAGGTCCGCGCCCTCCATCCGGGGCGACTCCAGGACCCGGGCCAGCAGCGCGGCGTCGTCCTGGACGGCCTCCCCGCTGAAGACGCCGACGCGCATGGCGCCGCGCTCGCGCAGGTGGCGGGTGAGGGCGCGGGTGTCGACGCCGCTGATGCCGACGACGCCCTGCGCGGCGAGCTCCTCGTCCAGGGTGCGCTGGGCACGCCAGTTGGAGGGCCGGCGCGCGGGGTCGCGCACGACGTAGCCGGAGACCCAGATCCGCTTCGACTCGGGATCCTCGTCGTTGACGCCGGTGTTGCCGACGTGCGGGGCGGTCATGACGACGACCTGGCGGTGGTACGACGGGTCGGTGAGCGTCTCCTGGTAGCCGGTCATACCGGTGGAGAACACGGCCTCGCCGAACGTCTCCCCCACGGCTCCGTAGGCACGGCCGCGGAAGATCCGGCCGTCCTCCAGGACGAGCACGGCGGGAACCCTCGAGGTTCCCCTGGTGGAGGTGGTCATCGTTCGGCGCCTTCCGTGCTGTTCTTCTCGATCATGGAGTTGAGGGCCTCGACCCACTCGGTGTGCTCGGCCGCCCGGTCGGAGCGGAACCCGGAGTCGATCAGCCGCTCGCCGTGCGCCCAGGTCACGACGAGCAGCCCGCCCTCGGTGAGCACCTTGCCGGCGATGCCCTTGTCGAGCCGGGCCCCGCGCAACTGCGCGGCCGGGACGAAGAAGTCGTTCGCTCCGGGGCGCACCACGTCCAGGCCCGCGCCGGTCAGGGTCAGCTCGGCCCGGCTGCGGGTGCCCAGGCCGCGCGCCACGATGCGGTCCAGCCACTGGCCGGCGGTGGTGGAGCCGTGGTAGCGGCCGGTCATCGTCAGTTTCGCCGGACCGGGCTCCTCCGGCGCGCTCGGCAGCTCGGGCAGGTCGCCCTGGAGAGTGGCGCGCCACTTCCAGCCCTCGCGCATCAGCCAGTAGACGAGGGCGATGAACAGGACGAGGCCGATCAGCCAGCCGATACGGGCGGCCCAGTCGGTGACCGCGGCCGATTTCCCTTCCGCGGCGATGTCGGTCGCGAGCCCGGCTGCGAGCAGAGATGCAGGTGTCACGTGAGCTTCCCGTCGACGAGCGTGGCCTTGCCCCGGAGCCACGTGTGGGTGACACGGCCCGGCAGCTCGCGTCCCTCGTACGGGGTGTTCCGGCTGCGCGAGGCGAAGCCCGCGGGGTCCACCTGCCCACGGTATGCCGTGTCGACCAGCGTGAGGTTGGCGGGCTCACCTGCCGAGACGGGACGGCCGTGGCCGGTGGCCCGCCCGATCCGGGCCGGCGCGAAGGACATGCGGTCCGCGATGCCCGCCCAGTCCAGCAGGCCGGTGTCGACCATGGTCTCCTGGAGCACCGACAGGGCTGTCTCCAGGCCGACCATGCCCATGGCGGCCGCGGCCCACTCGCAGTCCTTGTCCTCGTGCGGGTGCGGGGCGTGGTCGGTGGCGACGATGTCGATCGTGCCGTCGGCGAGCGCCTCGCGCAGGGCGTGCACGTCCCGCTCGGTGCGCAGCGGCGGGTTGACCTTGTAGACCGGGTTGTAGGTACGCACCAGCTCGTCGGTGAGGAGCAGGTGGTGCGGGGTGACCTCGGCGGTGACCTGGATGCCGCGGGCCTTGGCCCAGCGGACGATCTCGACGCTGCCCGCGGTCGACAGGTGGCAGATGTGGACGCGGGAGCCGACGTGCTCGGCGAGCAGGACGTCGCGGGCGATGACCGACTCCTCGGCGACGGCCGGCCAGCCGCCCAGGCCCAGTTCGGCGGAGACGACGCCCTCGTTCATCTGGGCGCCCTCGGTCAGCCGCGGCTCCTGGGCGTGCTGGGCGACGACGCCGCCGAAGGCCTTCACGTACTCCAGCGCCCGGCGCATGATCACCGCGTCGTCGACGCACTTGCCGTCGTCGGAGAAGACGGTGACCCCGGCCGCCGACTCGTGCATGGCGCCGAGTTCGGCGAGCTTCCGGCCCTCCAGGCCGACCGTGACGGCGCCGATGGGCTGCACATCGCAGTAGCCGTGCTCCCGGCCCAGACGCCAGACCTGCTCGACGACGCCGGCGGTGTCGGCCACGGGGAAGGTGTTGGCCATGGCGAACACGGCGGTGTAGCCGCCGGAGGCGGCCGCGCGGGTGCCGGTCAGGACGGTCTCGGAGTCCTCGCGGCCCGGCTCGCGCAGGTGGGTGTGCAGGTCGACCAGGCCCGGCAGCAGCACCTTGCCGTCGGCCTCGACGATCTCGGCGCCCTCGACGACCTCGGCGGACAGTCCGGTGCCGACCGCCTCGACGACCTCGCCGTCGATCAGGACGTCCTGCGGCGCGCCGCCGAGCACCTTGGCACCACGGATCAGGATCTTGCTCATGTCTCTTACTTCTCCTCGGTGGTGCGGGCTTGCGGTGCCGGTTCCATACCGCCGAGCAGCAGGTACAGCACGGCCATGCGGATGGAGACGCCGTTGGTGACCTGCTCGACGGCGGTGCAGCGGTCGGAGTCCGCGACCTCGGCGGTGATCTCCATTCCGCGGACCATCGGGCCGGGGTGCATCACGATGGCGTGCTCGGGCATCCTGGCCATCCGCTCGGCGTCCAGCCCGTAGCGCCGCGAGTACTCGCGCTCGGTCGGGAAGAAGGCGTCGTTCATCCGCTCGCGCTGCACGCGGAGCATCATCACCGCGTCGGACTTGGGCAAGGTGGCGTCGAGGTCGTAGGAGACCTCGCAGGGCCAGGACCCGACGCCGACCGGCAGCAGGGTCGGCGGGGCGACCAGGGTCACGTCGGCGCCGAGGGTGTGCAGCAGGTCGACGTTGGACCGGGCCACCCGGCTGTGCAGCACGTCGCCGACGAGGGTGACGCGCCTGCCGGACAGGTCCTGGCCGATGCCCGCGTCCCTGCCGACCAGCCGGCGGCGCAGGGTGAAGGCGTCGAGCAGGGCCTGGGTGGGGTGTTGGTGGGTGCCGTCGCCGGCGTTGATGACGGCGGCGTCGATCCAGCCGGAGTTGGCCAGCCGGTACGGGGCCCCGGAGGCACCGTGCCGGATGACCACGGCGTCGACGCCCATGGCCTCCAGGGTCTGGGCGGTGTCCTTCAGGGACTCGCCCTTGGACACCGACGATCCCTTGGCGGTGAAGTTGATGACGTCCGCGGACAGCCGCTTCTCCGCGGCCTCGAAGGAGATCCGGGTGCGGGTGGAGTCCTCGAAGAAGAGGTTGACGACGGTGCGGCCGCGCAGGGTCGGCAGTTTCTTGATCGGCCGGTCGGCGACCCGGGCCATCTCCTCGGCGGTGTCGAGGATCAGGACGGCGTCGTCGCGGGTGAGGTCGGCGGCCGAGATGAGATGACGCTGCATCTGTCAGGCTCCGTAAGGCGGTTCATTCGGGAGAATTGGGGCAGACGGGCGCGTGCGAGGGCACACGCGCGGGGCGTACGGCGATACGTACGCGCGCGTGTTACGGCTGGTCGCCCTGGGCGGCCGGCTTGGCGCCGAGCAGCACGGTGTCGCGACCGTCCTCCTCGGTGAGCAGGACCTTGACCGTCTCCCGCAGCGACGTGGGGAGGTTCTTGCCGACGTAGTCGGCGCGGATCGGCAGTTCGCGGTGGCCGCGGTCGACGAGGACGGCGAGCTGCACCGCGCGCGGACGCCCGATGTCGTTCAGGGCGTCGAGGGCGGCGCGGATGGTGCGGCCGGAGAAGAGCACGTCGTCGACGAGGACGACGAGGCGGCCGTCGATGCCGTCACCGGGGATCTCGGTGCGGGCCAGCGCACGCGGGGGCTGCATGCGCAGGTCGTCGCGGTACATGGTGATGTCGAGCGAGCCGCAGGGGACCTTGCGCTCGGTGATCTGCTCGAGTTTGACGGCGAGCCGTTGGGCGAGGAAGACGCCCCGGGTCGGAATGCCGAGGAGCACCACGTCGTCGGCGCCCTTGGCGCGCTCGACGATCTCGTGGGCGATGCGGGTCAGCACCCGCTCGATGTCGGGGCCCTCGAGAACGGGCCGGGCATCGGACGCTTGCGCGGTTTCGTGCGAGTCCATAAGAAACGGACCTCCTTCTCCGCCTCACGGGACGGACCTTAAAGGACGTCGGAATTGCGCCATACACGCTACCAGGTGCCGGAGACCTCCCCGATCACCCCCTTGGCGCAACGGGCCGCGGTTACCACGGAGGCGGCGCTGCGGACCATTCCGCTTGACGCGGCAGAGTAACGCTGCGTAACCTCACAGTGAGTTACCAGCCGCGCGGCGTGGCACCCGAGCCCGTCGCGTCGACACAGTGTCCGGGGAGCCATATGTCCAGCGAATACGCCAAACAGCTCGGGGCCAAGCTCCGGGCGATCCGCACCCAGCAGGGCCTTTCCCTCCACGGTGTCGAGGAGAAGAGCCAGGGACGCTGGAAGGCGGTCGTGGTCGGTTCGTACGAGCGCGGCGACCGTGCCGTGACCGTGCAGCGCCTCGCCGAGCTGGCGGATTTCTACGGGGTCCCCGTGCAGGAGCTGCTGCCGGGCACCACCCCGGGCGGCGCCGCCGAGCCTCCGCCGAAGCTGGTCCTGGACCTGGAGCGGCTGGCCACGGTGCCGGCCGAGAAGGCGGGCCCGCTCCAGCGCTACGCGGCGACGATCCAGTCGCAGCGCGGTGACTACAACGGCAAGGTGCTCTCCATCCGCCAGGACGACCTGCGCACACTCGCCGTCATCTACGACCAGTCGCCCTCGGTCCTCACCGAGCAGCTGATCAGCTGGGGCGTGCTGGACGCGGACGCGCGCCGCGCGGTGGCGTCCCACGAGGAGAGCTGACCGCTCGACAGACCTAGCAGAAACGTGCCGCCGGGGTGGCCGGAACCGTTTGGTTCCGGCCACCCCGGCGGCTTTTCCGCGGCCCTGAAGGGGCGGGGGCGGCCCTGGTGGGGCGGGCGCGGTCAGGTGGGGCCGGGGGCGTGCACACGGACGCCGAGGGGCCCGCAGCAGTCGTGCTGCGGGCCCCTGCGAGTCCGTGCGGGCACCGGCTGCGGGCCGGGCCCCTCTCACACCTGGTCGCGGCGGAGAGAGGGCTTGAGTTCCTTCAGACGGCCCAGCAGGCCGTTGACGAACGAGGGCGAATCCTCTGTGGAGAACTCCTTTGCCAGCTGCACCATCTCGTCCAGCACGACGGCGTCCGGGGTCTCGTCGACCCAGATCAGCTCGTACGCGCCGAGCCGCAGAATGTTGCGGTCGACGACCGGCATACGGTCGAGCGTCCAGCCGACCGCGTACTGCGCGATCAGCTCGTCGATCCGGGTCGCGTGCTTCGCGTAGCCCTCGACGAGCTGCATCGTGTACTCGCTCACCGGTGGCTGCCGGGTGTCGGTCCGGGAGAGCCGGATCCAGTCAGCGAGGACCGTCAGGACGTCGGCGCCGCGCTGGTCACCCTCGAAGAGGATCTGGAAGGCACGCTTGCGGGCCGTGTTGCGGGCAGCCACGGTTAGCTGTTCACCCGGCCGAGGTAGTCGCTCGTACGCGTGTCGACCTTGATCTTCTCACCGGTGGTGATGAAGAGCGGGACCTGGATCTGGTGGCCGGTCTCCAGGGTGGCGGGCTTGGTGCCACCGGTGGAGCGGTCGCCCTGGACGCCCGGCTCGGTCTCGGCGACGGTCAGCTCGACGGCGGCCGGCAGCTCGACGAAGAGCACCTCGCCCTCGTGCTGGGCGACGGTGGCCTCGAAGCCCTCGATCAGGAAGTTGGCGGTGTCGCCGACGACCTTGCGGTCGATGTGCAGCTGGTCGTAGGTCTCCATGTCCATGAAGACGAAGTAGTCGCCGTCCATGTAGGAGAACTGCATGTCACGCTTGTCGACGGTGGCCGTTTCGACCTTGACGCCGGCGTTGAACGTCTTGTCGACGGTCTTGCCGGAAAGCACGTTCTTGAGCTTGGTGCGCACGAAGGCCGGGCCCTTGCCGGGCTTGACGTGCTGGAACTCGACGACGGACCACAGCTGGCCGCCGTCGAGCTTGAGCACCATGCCGTTCTTGAGGTCGTTCGTGGAAGCCACGGTTGCGGAATCTCCTGGACTGACGTACGACCCGGGGGCAGGCGCACAGCGCGAGGCTAGAGCGCGAGGAGCTCCTTGGTCGTGATGGTGAGTAGCTCGGGTCCGCCGTCCGCCTCGGGGCGTACGACGAGCGTGTCATCGATCCGGACACCGCCCCGGCCCGGGAGGTGGACCCCCGGTTCGACGGTGACCGGCACGCAAGCGTCCAGTTTACCCATGGCCGAAGGGGCCAGCTGCGGGTCCTCGTCGATTTCGAGTCCGACCCCGTGCCCGGTGAGGGGTTGCAGGCCCTCGGCGAACCCGGCCGAATCCAGTACCTGGCGTGCGGCGCGGTCCACGTCGCGGTAGGCGGCGCCGGGGGCCAGGGCCTCCCGTCCGGCGCGCTGGGCTGCGAAGACCAGGTCGTAGAGCTGGATCTGCCAGTCCGCCGGGGACGTGCCGATCACGAAGGTGCGGCCGATCTCGCAGCGGTAGCCGCGGTAGGCGGCGCCCAGGCACACCGTGAGGAAGTCGCCCTCCTCGACCCGCCGGTCGGTGGGCCGGTGGCCGCGGCGGCCGGAGTTCGGGCCGGTGGCCACGGAGGTCGGGAAAGCGGGTCCGTCGGCGCCGTGGTCGACGAGCCGCCGCTCCAGCTCCAGGGCGAGATGGCGCTCGGTGCGGCCGACCAGGATCGACTCCAGCAGCTCGCCCAGGGCCTGATCGGCGATCTCGGCACCGATTCTCAGACAGGAGATCTCCTCCTCGTCCTTGACGACCCGGAGCTGCTCGACCGCGCTGCCCAGGTCGGTCAGACGCAGCCCGGGCGCCACCGAGCCGAGGGCGCGGTAGCGGGCCACCGTGAGGTGGTGCTCCTCCACGGCGAGCGAGTCGGCGCCCTGCGTCCGGGCGTGGTCGGCGGCGGCGACGGCCGGGTCGCCGCCGGGGGGTTGGGACAGTACCTGCACGCGCAGCGCCTCGTCGGGACGGCCCTCGCTGGGCCGGTCGTCCGGCGGGCTCTGGCACACGAGCAGGTCCTCGAGCCTTCCGAGAAGCAGGACGGCACCCTGCGGGGCCGCCCCCGCGAGGTACCGCACATTGGCGGGACGAGTCACCAGCGCCGCCGCGCTGCCACCCGCGTTGCAGCGCTCCCTCAGCCGGGTCCGGCGGGCCGCGTACACCTCTGACATGAACCGAGCGTAAGAGTCATGGCTCAATATCGCCGTTCGAGAGGTCCGAGTGGGTCCCCCGGATCCCGGGTTCGGGGTGCCGGGTGCCGTGTCCGGCGGTCGGGCCGCCTGCCCGGGCCCGCCGGGCGCGGCCGAGCCCTACCAGTTCGGGGGGCTGGCGATGGCTCGGGACAGGACCTCGTCCAGGACTCTGGCCGTGGCCGGGACGTCGAGTTGGGAGTTGTCGATGATGGGGAGGCCGGATCCGTACCAGCCGGCCATGCGGCCGTGGATGCGGGCGACCTCCTCGTCGGTCAGCCGACGGTTTCCGGAACGCTCGGCGTTGCGTTCCAGGACGATGTCCAGGCCGGGCAGCAGCACGACCGGGAGCAGGCCGGGGCCGACATGGCGCTTCCAGCCGCCGAGCCCGACCACCGGGCGGTCGGGGAAGACGGCGTCGTCGAGGATGCACGAGATGCCGTTGGCGAGGAAGTTGCGGGCGGCGAAGCCGCAGGTGCGGCGGGCGAGGCGGTACTGCGCCTCGGAGTGGTCGTTCCAGCCCGACTGCGGGTCGGCGAAGCCGGAGCGGACCCATTCGCGGACGTCGTCGAGGCTGATGTGCGCGGTGGGCACGCGGCGGTGGTCGGCCCAGTACTTGGCGACGCTCGTCTTGCCCGCGCCCGCCGGCCCGATGAGCAGCACCGCCAGCGTGGTGGTCGTCGGGTCGGGCGCGGTCTGGGCCGGCGGCACGCTGGGCATGCCGACGGGACCACCCGGCGGCAGCCGGACATGTCCGGTGGCGTCCGGCGCGGGCGGCACGCCGGGCGGCGGGACCGCGGGGACCGACTGGTGGGGGCTCTGGGGGTGCGGCCTCTGGGGCTGCGGGTTCTGGGGGTGCGGCGCGGACGGGGGCGGGCCCTGAGGACGCGGTACCGACCGGGGCGAGCCCTGGGGATGCGGTGCTGACGGAGGCGGCCCCTGAGGCTGCGGGTTCTGGGGATGCGGTACTGACGGAGGCGGCCCCTGAGGCTGCGGGTTCTGGGGATGCGGTACTGACCGGGGCGGGCCCTGAGGGTGCGGCGCCGACGGAGGCCGACCCTGGGGATGCGGTGCCGACGGGGACGGCCCCTGGGGGTGCGGACTCTGAGGACGCGGCGCCGGCGGAGGCGGCCCCTGGTGATGCGGTGCCGACGGGTGCGGGCCCGGCGGTTGCGGTGCCGGGGCTCCGGGATAGCCGGATGCCGGAGGCGGCGGGGGCACAGGCGCGGAGCCCGGGTGCCGCGGCCCCGGGTGATGTGCGTCCGGCGCCCAGCCGGCGGCCGGTCCGTGCCCCGGCTGGCGGGGCGGCGGCAGCGGTGAACCCACTGCGTGCTGCATCCGGTGCGACTCCGTCTCGTACGGGGCAATTGGCGCCGGCAGCGGGTCCGAGCCCCGCCGCCTACCGAACGGTACCGTCCCCGGCCGCCATATGGTGAACGGCCGGGCGCGGTCCGAAGTGCCCGTCGTGGCAGGCAGAACGGGGCGGATGCCGCTCGGTGGGACTTACTGTCCGACCTCGCCGTACGCGGCGAGCAGCACGGCCGGGTCGGGTCCCTCCAGGACGGTGGGCTTGGCGAGGCCGTCCAGGACGATGAAGCGCAGCAGGTCGCCGCGGGACTTCTTGTCGACCTTCATCGTCTCCAGCAGCTTGGGCCACTGGTCGTAGCGGTAGTGCAGCGGCAGGCCCACCGATTCGAGGACCGTGCGGTGGCGGTCGGCCGTGGCGTCGTCCAACCGGCCCGCCAGACGGCCGAGTTCGGCGGCGAAGTGCATGCCGACGGCGACCGCGGCGCCGTGCCGCCACTTGTACCGCTCGTTCTTCTCGATCGCGTGGCCCAGCGTGTGGCCGTAGTTGAGGATCTCCCGCAGGCCCGACTCCCTCAGGTCGGCGGAGACGACGTCCGCCTTGACCCTGATGGACCGTTCGACGAGTTCTGCGGTGTGCGGGCCGGCCGGAGTCCGGGCGGCCTCGGGGTCGGACTCGATCAGGTCGAGGATCACCGGGTCGGCGATGAAGCCGGCCTTGATGACCTCCGCGAGCCCGGACACGTAGTCGTTGACCGGGAGGGAGTCCAGCGCGGCCAGGTCGCACAGCACACCGGCGGGCGGGTGGAAGGCGCCCACGAGGTTCTTGCCCTCGGCGGTGTTGATGCCGGTCTTGCCGCCGACGGCCGCGTCCACCATGGCCAGCACGGTGGTCGGGACGGCGATCCAGCGCACCCCGCGCAGCCAGGTCGCGGCCACGAATCCGGCCAGGTCGGTGGTGGCGCCGCCGCCCACGCCCACGATGACGTCGGTGCGGGTGAACCCGCACTGGCCCAGCGCCTTCCAGCAGTAGGCGGCGACCTCCGCGGTCTTGGCCTCCTCCGCGTTCGGCACCTGGATGGCGACGGCCTCGTAGCCCTGCTCGGCCAGGTCGGCGCGGAGCGCGTCCCCGGTCTCGGCGAGCGCCTCGGGGTGGATCACGGCGACCCGCTTGGCTTTCTCGCCGACCAGGCCGGTGAGTTCACCGAGGAGCCGGCGGCCCACCAGGACGTCGTACGCCTCGGTGCCGGCCGTGCCGGCGATGTGGATCCGCGTGACCGACTCGCTCATGCTTCCTTCAACTCCAGTGCGTCCAGGGCGGCTTGGGTGACCTCTTCGGGGGTGCGCCCGTCGGTCGGCACGACCGCGGTGGCGACCTCCTCGTACAGGTGCCGCCGGGCCTCCATCAACTCGCGCCACTGCTTGCGCGGGTTCACGGCGAGCAGCGGGCGGGCCACGTTCAGGCCGGTGCGCCTGACGGCCTCCTCGACGTCCATCGACAGGTACAGGACCGGCAGTCGGGCGATCAGCGCCCGTGTGTCCGGGTCCAGGATCGCGCCGCCGCCGAGGGCCAGTACGCCGTCGTGCTCGGCGAGCGCCCGACGCACCGCCTCCTTCTCGGCGGCACGGAAGAACGGCTCGCCCTCGTCGACGAAGATCTCGGCGATGGTGCGGCCCTGCTCCTCGACGATGTCGTCGTCGACGTCCCGGTAGGCGATCCCGAGGCGGTCGGCCAGCATCCGCCCGACGGTGGACTTGCCGACGCCCATGGGTCCGACCAGGACGACGACCGGCTCGGCGCTCACCGGATCGCCAGGTTCTCGAGGTAGGACCGCACGTTGCGGCGGGTCTCGGGCACACTGTCGCCGCCGAACTTCTCCGCGACGGCGTCGGCGAGGACGAGGGCCACCATGGCCTCGGCCACGATGCCGGCGGCCGGCACCGCGCACACGTCGGAGCGCTGGTGGTGGGCCTGCGCGGACTCGCCGGTGGAGACGTCCACGGTCCGCAGGGCCCGCGGCACGGTCGCGATCGGCTTCATCGCGGCGCGCACCCGGAGCAGCTCGCCCGTGGTCAGCCCGCCCTCGGTGCCGCCGGAGCGGCCCGTGGCACGCCGGATGCCCTCGTCGGTGGTGACGATCTCGTCGTGGGCCTGGGAGCCGGGCACCCGCGCCAGGCCGAAGCCGTCGCCGACCTCGACGCCCTTGATCGCCTGGATGCCCATGAGCGCCGCCGCGAGCCGGGCGTCGAGCCGCCGGTCCCAGTGCACGTGGGAGCCCAGACCCACCGGCACGCCGTACGCCAGCACCTCCACCACGCCGCCGAGCGTGTCGCCGTCCTTGTGGGCCTGGTCGATCTCCGCGACCATCGCCTTGGAGGCATCCGCGTCCAGGCAGCGCACCGGGTCCGCGTCCAGCTTCTCCACGTCCGCCGGGGTCGGGTACACGCCGTAGGGCGCCTTGGCCGCGGCCAGCTCGACGACGTGGCTGACGATCTCGATGCCGGCGGTCTCCTTCAGGTACGACCGGGCCACGGCGCCCAGCGCGACCCGGGCCGCGGTCTCGCGCGCGGAGGCCCGCTCCAGCACCGGCCGGGCCTCGTCGAAGCCGTACTTCTGCATGCCCGCCAGATCGGCGTGCCCGGGCCGGGGCCGGGTCAGCGGCGCGTTGCGCGCGAGCTCGGCCAGCTCCGCCGGGTCGACCGGGTCGGCGGCCATGACCTTCTCCCACTTGGGCCACTCGGTGTTGCCCACCATGACGGCCACCGGGGAGCCGAGAGTGAGGCCGTGCCGGACCCCGCCGAGGAAGGTGACCTCGTCCCGCTCGAACTTCATCCGGGCACCGCGCCCATAGCCCAGGCGCCGCCGTGCGAGGTGGTCCGCCACCATCTCCGTGGTGATGGGCACGCCGGCGGGAAGGCCCTCCAGCGTGGCGACGAGTGCGGGGCCGTGGGACTCCCCCGCGGTCAGCCAGCGCAACCTGCTCAACGGTGCTCCTCATGCTCGCGCCTGGAACTGCGACGGCGCGACCGGGTGCGCGGCCCTGGCCCGCCACCTCCGATCCTCCCACGTCCGGACCCCGGCCCCGGTCGCCGGTCCAGCAGTCGGACGCGCGGCGCACAGGCCTGCCCCGCGGCACCGGCATGTCACGTACTCCCGTCGGCCCGTCACGGGCACACGCGAGTGTGTCATTCGGGCCGCGAGGGCCGGCGCTTCCGCGTCGGAGCGGATGCGCCCTGGTCAGCGGGCCGCGAGGGCCTTCTCGCCCGCTTCGCGCATGGCGTGCAGGGGGGCCGGGCTGTGGCCCGTCATCTGTTCGACCTGGAGGACCGCCTGGTGCACCAGCAGGTCGAGGCCGCCGACGACGGCGCCGCCGGCCATGGACCAGCGGGCTGCCAGCGGCGTGGGCCACGGGTCGTAGAGGACGTCGAAGAGCGTGGCGGGCCGTCCGGGTACGGCGTCGGCGAGCGCGTCCGTCGTCCCGGTCGGGGTGGTGGCGATCACCAGCGGCGCCTTCAGGGCCTGCCCGGCGTCCGTCCAGTCCGCCGTGCGGACCTCGACGTCCAGCCGCTCACCCCACTCCCGCATCTCGGCCGCGCGGGTCTCGCTGCGGACGTAGGTGACGACCTCGCCGGTGCAGACGCGGGCGAGCGCGGCCAGTGCGGAGGAGGCGGTGGCACCGGCGCCGAGGATCGCCGCCGAGCCGACCTGCTCGATGCCGTGCTCGCGCAGGGCGGCGACCATGCCCGGCACGTCGGTGTTGTCCCCGACCCGGCGGCCGTCCGCCGTGAACACGACCGTGTTGACCGCCTCGACGGAGGCGGCGGTGTCGCTGATCTCGTCGAGCAGCGGGATGACCGCCCGCTTCAGCGGCATGGTCAGCGACAGCCCGGCCCACTCGGGTCCCAGGCCCTCGAAGAACGAGGGCAGGCCTGCCTCGTCGATCTCGAACCGGTCGTACGACCAGTTCGTGAGCCCCAGCTCCGCGTACGCCGCCCGGTGCAGCACCGGGGAGAGCGAGTGGGCGATCGGCGAACCGAGAACAGCCGCCCGACGGGCGTCAGTTGCCCTTGGTGGCATCGAACTTGTCCTTGAGCTTGAGGAATTCGGCGTACGTCTTGGCGAACTCGGTCTTGTGCAGGCCATCGGTCGCCACGAAATAGATCCAGCCGTCCTGGGTCGGATTCAATGCCGCCTTCAGCGCGTCGTCGCCGGGGCTTCCGATCGGTCCGGGCGGAAGGCCCTTGTGGGTGTAGGTGTTGTACGGGTCCTGGTTGCTGTTGATCTCTTTTTCGCTGATGTGGATGTTGCTCTGGCCCTTCAGGTAATTGAAGGTCGAGTCGAACTGCAGCAACTGGTTGGTCTCGGTGTTGGTCGGCTTCAGACGGTTGTAGATCACTTCCGCCATCTTGCGGAAGTCGTCGTGCGTCTTGCCCTCGGCCTGGACCAGGCTCGCGACCGTGACCAACTGGAACGGGTCGTCCAGGTTCAGTTCCTTCGCCTTGTCGGCGAGCTTGTACCGGATGTAGGCCTCGTCGGCCCGCTTGACCATTTCCTTCAGGACCGCCTCGGGCTTCATGCCCTTGGCCGCGGCATAGGTCCCCGGGTAGAGGAAACCCTCCAGCGGATCCTTGATCTGGCCGTTGTTCTGGGCCCACTTGGGCAGGCCGAGGTCCTTGTACTGCTTCGCGGCGATCTTCTGCGTGGTACCGGCGGCCAGTTCCAGCTGCTTGTCGATGTCCTCGTAGACCAGGGCATTGCGTTCGCCCGGCTTGACCAGGACATTGCTCTGGCTCTTGGGGTCGAGCATCATCGTGATGGCGCTCGCCGCGGACATCTGCTTCTTCAGCAGATAGGCGCCCGCCTGGATCCGGTCTCCATTGGGGTTCTTCGACTGCGCCGCCACGAAGGCGTCGACGCTCTTGACCACGCCCGCCGCCTTCAGCGCCCGGCCGATGTCGTAGCCGCCCGCGCCCTTGGGGATTTCGACGGTCACCATCTCGTTGATTCCGTCGCCCGCGTAGTCCGGGGCGGCGCCGAAACGATTTTGGTAGAACTGGTAGCCGTAGTAGACGACTCCGGCCCCCCCTCCGACGAATACCAGGGCGACGACCAGGCAGGCGCAGCCGCTGCGGCGCTTCTTGTCCTTGCCCTTGCCCTTGCCGCCGCGGCCCTTGCGGTCGCCCCGTCCCCGCCCCTCGTTCGGATCGTCGCCGTCTTCGTCGTCCTCGCCGTCGCCGCCCGCGAAGAACGCGTGGTCGTCCTGGTCGGTTTCGGGATCCGGGTCCCAGTCCGGCCGCGGCTCCGGCTCGGCGCGCCGACGGCTCGGCGGCTCCGGCGGCGGGTAGGCCTCGGGGGTGCCGTAGAGATCGGGCTGCTGCGCGCCGTAGGCCGCGGCCTGCTGACCGTACGGGTCGGCCGGGTCGCCGGGGTAGGCCGGCTGCTGCTGCTCGCCGGTGCCGTCCCAGCCGCCCTGGCCGTAGCCCTGCTGCTGGAGGTGGCCCGCGTACTGCTGGTCGTACTGCTGCTGACCCTGCTGGTCGAACTGCTGCTGACCCTGCTGGTCGAACTGCTGCTGGCCCTGCTGACCGTAGTGCTGCTGGCCCTGCTGACCGTAGTGCTGCTGACCCTGCGGGTCGTAGTGCTGCTGGCCCTGGTTGCCGTAGTGCTGCTGCTGGTACTGCCCGTCGTAGCCGGCCTGCTGCTGATCCCAGTCGCCGTACTGCTGTTGCTGCGGCTGCTGCGGATGGTGCTGCGGCCCACCCCCGTAGGGGGACTGCGGGCCCGCGTGGGCCTGCTGCCCTCCCCATCCGCCGTCCCCGTACAACGGGTCCTCCGGATGCCACGGTTCGGGGCCTGGACCCCGGCCATACTCAGTCATCGATCCCCTAGAGCCGCGAGGCGGCGGTCACACGGCTGTGTGCCCCGGCTTCCGTTCCGCCTCTTTCTGTGCGTCGTCTGTTCGAACGCAGGCGCATCGCGCGGAACGTTACCGTATCGCGATCAGATGACCACTTCGACGCCCTCACCGGGTACTTTCCCTGACACTCGTTCGGATTCCAGGGCTTGCTGGAGGATGATGACGGCCGCGGCCTGGTCGATCACGGAGCGTCCCTTCTTGGATTTCACCCCGGAGGCACGCAGTCCCTGACTGGCCGTCACCGTGGTCATCCGCTCGTCCACCAGGCGGACCGGCACCGGGGCGATGCCCTTGGCCAGCTCCCCGGCGAAGGCGCGGACCTTGACCGCGGCCGGTCCCTCGCCCCCCTTGAGGGAGCGCGGGAGACCGACGACGACCTCGATCGGCTCGTACTCCGCGACGAGTTGCCTGAGCCGACGGTGTGCCGCGGGGACGTCCCGGCCGGGGACCGTCTCCACCGGGGTGGCGAGGATCCCGTCGGGGTCGCACGAGGCGACCCCGATCCGGGCGTCCCCGACGTCGATCGCGAGCCGACGTCCTCTGCGCATCGCTTCGGCCGCCCTACTTCGCCGTCTCGGCCACAAGCCGCTCGACGGCGTCCACGGCCTCGCCGACGGCGGCCGGGTTCTGTCCGCCGCCCTGGGCGACGTCCGGCTTGCCGCCACCGCCACCGCCGAGGGTCTTGGCGGCCGTGCGGACCAGGTCACCGGCCTTCAGGCCGCGCTCGCGGGCGACCTCGTTGGTGGCGATCACCGTGAGCGGCTTGCCGTTGTTCACCGTGAACAGGGCGACGACGGCGGCACGGCCGCCCTGGATCCGGCCGCGCACGTCGAGCACCAGCTTGCGCAGGTCGTCCGGCGTGGTGCCGTCCGGGACGCGGCCGGTGACGACGGCCACACCGCGGACGTCCTTGGCGGACTCGGCGAGACCGGCGGCGGCCTGGAGCACCTTCTCGGCGCGGAACTTCTCGATCTCCTTCTCGGCGTCCTTCAGCTTGCCGAGCATGGCGGAGACCTTCTCCGGCAGCTCCTCGGGGCGGCCCTTGATCAGCTCCTGGAGCTGGGCGACGACCGTGTGCTCACGGGCGAGGAAGTTGTAGGCGTCCACGCCGACCAGGGCCTCGATACGGCGCACACCGGAGCCGATCGACGACTCGCCGAGCAGCTTCACCAGGCCCAGCTGGGCGGTGTTGTGCACGTGGGTGCCGCCGCACAGCTCCTTGGAGAAGTCACCGATGGTCACCACGCGCACGCGCTCGCCGTACTTCTCGCCGAACTCGGCGATGGCGCCCTGCTTCTTGGCCTCGTCGATGCCCATGACCTCGGCGTGCACGTCCAGATCGCGGGCGAGCACCTCGTTGATCTTCTGCTCGACGTCGGTCATCACGGCCGTCGGGACGGCGGACGGGGAGCCGAAGTCGAAGCGGAAGCGGCCGGGCTGGTTCTCGGAGCCGGCCTGGGCGGCCGTCGGGCCGAGGGCGTCACGCAGGGCCTGGTGGGTCAGGTGCGTGGCGGAGTGGGCGCGGGCGATGGCCTTGCGGCGGCGGAAGTCGATCGAGGCGTGGGCCTTGGCGCCGACGGTGACCTCGCCGACCTGGACGACGCCCTTGTGGACGTACACACCGGGGACCGGCTTCTGGCAGTCGCGGACCTCGATGACGGCGCCGGAGTCGACCTTGATGCGGCCGGTGTCGCCGATCTGACCGCCGCCCTCGGCGTAGAAGGGGGTGCGGTCGAGGACGATCTCGACCTCGTCGCCCTCGGTGGCGGCCGGGGAGGAGGCTCCGTCGACGAGGATGCCGACGATCGTGGACTCGCCCTCGGTGTCGGTGTAGCCGATGAAGTCGGTCTCGCCGGCGGAGTCGGCGATCTCACGGTAGGCGCCGAGGTCGGCGTGGCCGGTCTTCTTGGCCTTGGCGTCGGCCTTGGCGCGCTCCCGCTGCTCCTTCATCAGGCGGCGGAAGCCCTCCTCGTCCACGGACAGGCCCTGCTCGGCGGCCATCTCCAGGGTGAGGTCGATCGGGAAGCCCCAGGTGTCGTGGAGCAGGAAGGCCTTGTCGCCGGAGAGGACCGTGCCACCGGTCTGCTTGGTCTCGGTGACGGCGGTGTCGAGAATGTTGGTGCCGGCCTTCAGCGTCTTGAGGAAGGCGACCTCCTCGGCGAGGGCGACCTTCTCGATCCGCTCGCGGTCGGTGATCAGCTCGGGGTACTGCTGCCCCATCATGCCGATCACCACGTCGATCAGGTCCTTGACGACCGGACCGGTGGCGCCCAGCAGGCGCATGTTGCGGATGGCGCGGCGCATGATGCGGCGCAGGACGTAGCCGCGGCCCTCGTTGCCGGGGGTGACGCCGTCACCGATGAGCATGGTGGCGGTGCGCATGTGGTCGGTGACCACGCGCAGCGACACGTCCGAGCCGTGGGCCTCGCCGTAGGCGACACCGGTGAGCTCGGTGGCCTTGTCGATGACGGCCATGGAGGTGTCGATCTCGTACATGTTCTGCACGCCCTGCAGAATCATGGCGAGCCGCTCCAGGCCGAGCCCGGTGTCGATGTTCTGGCTCGGCAGGTCGCCGAGGATCTCGAAGTCGTCCTTGCCGGTGCCCTCGCCGCGCTCGTACTGCATGAAGACGAGGTTCCAGATCTCCACGTACCGCTCGTCGTTGACGGCGGGGCCGCCCTCGACGCCGAACTCGGGGCCGCGGTCGTAGTTGATCTCGGAGCAGGGGCCGCACGGGCCGGGAACGCCCATGGACCAGAAGTTGTCCTTCTTGCCCAGGCGCTGGATGCGCTCCCTGGGCACGCCGACGACCTCGTGCCAGATCCGCTCGGCCTCGTCGTCGTCCTGGTAGACGGTGATCCAGAGCTTCTCCGGCTCCAGGCCGTAACCGCCCTTGTCCTGGGGCGTGGTGAGCAGCTCCCAGGCGAGCTTGACGGCGCCCTCCTTGAAGTAGTCGCCGAAGGAGAAGTTGCCGCACATCTGGAAGAAGGTGCCGTGCCGGGTGGTCTTGCCGACCTCTTCGATGTCGGGCGTGCGCACGCACTTCTGCACGCTGGTGGCGCGCGGGAAGGGCGGCTTGACCTCACCCAGGAAGTAGGGCTTGAAGGGCACCATGCCGGCCGGGACGAGGAGCAGAGTCGGGTCGTCCGCGATGAGCGACGCCGAAGGGACGACGGTGTGCCCGCGCTCCTCGAAGAAGCTCAGCCAGCGGCGGCGGATCTCAGCCGACTCCATCAGTGGTCCTCATTCCGGTTGTACGAGTACGTCGTATAGGGGTGTTCCGAGGACGCCGGGGCCTCGACGTACTTCGGGTGATTGCGGTTCTCGATGGCGGTGTACCGCCTGGACGGGGGCAGTTCCGGGTCGACCGGGGCGTTCAGGCCCAGGGCCTCGCCGAGTTCGGCCTCCCGCTGGGCCATGTTGTCGCGGACGTCGAGCGCGAAGCCGAGGGCGCGGTCCTTGAGCCGGTGACCCGCCTCGACCGCCTTGGTCGCCGCGGTCGCGGCGAGGCTCTCGGGGGTCAGCTGCCTGAGTTTGCGGTTGACCTTGGTGGTGGCCCACACTCCGGCGGCGACACCAGTGGTGAACCAGAACGTACGGCGGAACATCGCTAGTCCTTACTTCTCCCGGTTGTTCCGCTTCCCCCGCCGCGCGGCCGGGACGGTGCGGCCCACGATCACGGTACGCCTCGACGTCCTGCCGGGCACGTCCTCCTTGCGGCCGCCGAGCGCCCGGCGCACGCCGTAGCCGAAGGCCGCGACCTTGACCAGCGGACCGCCGAAGGTGGAGGCGACGGTGGTCGACAGCGCGGAGGCGTTGGACGTGACCTCCTGGACGTCGGAGGCGATCGCGTCGACGCGGTCGATCTGGCTCTGCGCGGAGCGCACCGCCTGGGAGGCATCGGCCAGCAGCGGAACTGCCTGGTCGGTCACGTCCGCCACGAGTCGGGTGGTCGCCTTGAGCGTCTGGGCCAGCCTCGCCAGTGCGACGGCGAGGAAGGAGACCAGGATCGCCCAGAACACGGCCACCAGGATCCCGGCCACCTCTCCACCGGACACTGTGCGCACCCGCTCCCTGAAACGTGCCTGTACATCGAGAAAGTCGTGCACCGAGCCTATCGCGCCGAGGGTGGGGCTCCGTACCGGATTTGGCGCGCGTGCGCCGGTGGCATGAGCGAGCCCGCCGTCCCGCCCGCCCGGAAGGGCGGGGAGACGGCGGGCCGGGGTGGTGCTGCGGTGCTACGGCCTGCCGGTGATCAGCGGGCGTAGTACTCGACGACGAGCTGCTCGTCGCAGATCACCGGGATCTCCTTGCGGTTCGGCTCGCGGTCCAGGCGGAACGCCAGGGCCTTGAGGTTCACCTGGAGGTAGCGCGGGGTCTCGCCGTCGGCGGCGAAGCCACCCTCGCGGGAGACCTGGAAGAGGGTCTTCTCGCGGCTGCGCTCGCGGACCTGGACCACGTCGTCGGGACGGACCTGGAAGGACGGCTTGTCGACCTTCTTGCCGTTGACCTGGATGTGGCCGTGGACGACCATCTGGCGGGCCTGGTAGATCGTGCGGGCGATGCCCGAACGCAGCACCAGGGCGTCAAGACGCTTCTCGAGGTCGATGACCAGGGCCTCACCGGTCTTCATCGACGTCTTGGCGGCACGCTCGTAGGCGCGGACGAGCTGACGCTCGCTGACGTCGTACTGAGCGCGCAGACGCTGCTTCTCCAGCAGACGGACCTTGTAGTCCGAGTTCTGCTTGCGGCCACGGCCGTGCTCACCCGGCGGGTAGGGACGCGCCTCGAAGTACTTGACGGCCTTCGGGGTCAGCGCGATGCCGAGGGCACGCGACTTCTTGACCTTGGGGCGGGACTGGTTCGCCATGAACCAAACACCTCGTTTTTTTCTGTGCGAATACGGCTTCACCAGGGTTAGGGGAGGTCGCATCCGCAGCCGGGGAAACCCGCCGGGGCCCTGTCGGGCCTGGTGGGCAGCCGCTCCCCTGGTCTGGGCACATACGTGCAGCACGCGAGTGGCCCACCGACCGCTCCCGGAGCTCCGGGTGGTGGTGGGCTGCCCGCGACACCGTTCGACGGTGCGCGACGCTCCTGGATCCCCGCCGTCCTGGAACGGCGGAGTTCCGGCTGAATGTCCCGCTCTGGTGGCGCCGGTTCCCCTTTCGGGGTTCCGGACACGGAACTCAGCGCTTGCGGGCAGTCTACAGGGCGCTCAGGACCGCTTCCGACCGAGGTGCTTGCGGGTCCACTCCACCGCGTCCGCGTACCGCGCCTCGGCGCCGTGCCGTCCCGGGGCGTAGTACTCGCGGTCCTTCAGGGCGTCCGGCGCGTACTGCTGGGCGGCGATGCCCTCGGGCAGGTCGTGCGGGTAGACGTACCCCTGCGCGTGCCCGAGCTTGGCCGCGCCCTTGTAGTGCCCGTCCCGCAGATGGGGCGGGACCGGTCCGGCCTGTCCCTTGCGTACGTCGTCCAGGGCGGCGCCGATGGCCGTGGTCGCAGAGTTGGACTTGGGGGCGAGGGCCAGGGCGATGGTGGCGTGGCTGAGGGTCAGGGCGGCCTCGGGGAAGCCGATCATGGCGACGGCCTGGGCGGCGGCGACCGCCGTGGGCAGCGCGTGCGGGTCGGCCAGCCCGATGTCCTCGCTGGCGGAGATCATCAGGCGGCGGGCGATGAACCGGGGGTCCTCGCCGGCCTCGATCATCCGGGCCAGGTAGTGCAGGGCGGCGTCGACGTCGGAGCCGCGGATGGACTTGATCAGGGCGCTGGCGACGTCGTAGTGCTGGTCGCCGTCGCGGTCGTACTTCACCGCGGCCCGGTCGACGGTCTCCTCGAGCGTGGTCAGGCCGATCTCGCTCTCGCCCTTGTCGAGTGCGGCCCCGGCGGCGGCCTCCAGTGCGGTCAGGGCGCGGCGGGCGTCGCCGCCGGCGATGCGCAGCAGATGGCTCTCGGTGTCCTCGGGGAGGCCGACGGCCGACCTCAGGCCGCGCTCGTCGGTGAGCGCGCGGTGGAGCAGACCGCGCACGTCGTCGTCGGTGAGCGGTTCGAGGGTGAGCAGGAGCGAGCGGGAGAGCAGCGGGGAGATCACCGAGAAGTACGGGTTCTCCGTGGTGGCCGCGATCAGGGTCACCCAGCGGTTCTCGACCGCCGGGAGCAGGGAGTCCTGCTGGGCCTTGCTGAAGCGGTGGATCTCGTCCAGGAAGAGGACGGTCTCCTTGCCGTACCCGCCGGAGGCTCGGCGGGCGCCGTCGATGACCGCGCGGACCTCCTTGACGCCCGCGGTGATCGCCGACAACTCCACGAAGCGCTTGTTGGTGGCCTTGGAGACCACGTACGCCAGGGTGGTCTTGCCGGTGCCGGGCGGGCCCCACAGGATCACCGAGGAGGGTCCCGCAGGGCCGCCCGCGCCCTCGCCGACCAGCCGGCGCAGCGGCGATCCCGGCTTGAGCAGGTGCTGCTGGCCCACCACCTCGTCGAGGGTGCGCGGGCGCATCCGGACCGCCAGGGGACTCGCGGCCGGGTCCTTCTCCTGGCGTTCTTCACTTGCGGCGGTGAACAGGTCGGGCTCCACGCTGAAACCCTATGGCACACCACCGACAACGTGGCCGGACGGTGATCAACGGCTCCGGCTCAGGCCCAGAGGCTGGTGCCCCAGCGGGTCAGGATCAGCATGACGATGACACCGCAGTGCGTGACCGGCAGCACCCAGGTGAACTCGGCGAGGAAGTTCTTCACCGGGCGCGGGGCGGGCAGGAAGTCGTTGCGGATGTTGAAGGAGGTCACGTACCAGAACATGACGATCGTGGCCACCCAGGCCAGCGAGCACCACAGGCACAGCGCGTTGATGCGGTACAGCGACTGGAACTGGAGCCAGGTGACGAAGCAGACGCCGAAGAGCGTGCCGAAGTTGAACGTCAGCCAGTACCAGCGCGGGAAGGTGGTGCGGGCGAGCAGGCTCATGCCGACGCAGATGACGATGCCGTAGGCGACCAGGCCGAGCAGCGGGTTGGGGAACCCGAAGACGGTGGCCTGCTTGCTCTCCATGACGCTGCCGCAGGACACGATCGGGTTGAGGCTGCAGCTCGGGGTGAAGGTCTTGCCGCTGAGCTTGCCTTCGAGGATCTTCTGCTTGTCGATCGTGATGATCCACGCGGCGAGCAGACCGGCCGCTCCGGTGATCACCAGCAGCAGTGCGAAGGCGCGGCTGCCGCCCACCGTCCGCGGCGCGGTCACCGCGCGCTCCGGCTCGGGCTCCGCGGAGACGTGTTTGACTGTCGTCTTGCTCATCACGCCGATTCCGTCACTTGTGAGTTGGACCTTCTTCGGGCACGGCCATTGTGCCGCACGTGCGTGTGTGAACACCGTCAGGTAGTGACACGGGGTGTGCACGACCGTATCCGAACGTTCGGTTCCGGACGATGCTCGGACCATGACGCGAAACGAACTCGCGGTGGACGTACGGGGGCTGCGCAAGCGGTACGGGGACGTCACCGCGGTCGACGGAATGGACCTGGCGATCAGGAAGGGCGAGGTCCTGGGGCTGCTCGGACCCAACGGCGCGGGCAAGAGCACCACGGTGGAGATCATCCAGGGCCACCGCTCACGGGACGCGGGCGAGGTCTCGGTCCTGGGGGCGGACCCGGCGAGCGCCACGCGCGCGTGGCGCTCGCGCGTCGGAATCGTCTGGCAGGACGAATCGGCGCCCGCCGAGTTGACCGTCCGCGAGACCGTGCGGCACTTCGCCCGGTACTACCCCCGGCCGCGCGACCCGGAGGAGGTCATCGCCCTGGTGGGTCTGGAGGCGAAGGCGGGGAGCCGGATCAAGGCGCTGTCGGGCGGCCAGCGGCGTCGGCTGGACGTGGCCCTCGGGGTGATCGGCGGCCCCGAGCTGCTGCTCCTGGACGAGCCGACGACCGGTTTCGACCCGGCGGCCCGGCGCCGGTTCTGGGCGCTGATCCGCACGCTCGCGCAGGAGGGCACGACGATCCTGCTGACCACGCACTACCTGGAGGAGGCGGAGGCCCTCGCGGACCGGCTGGCGGTGGTCGCCCGGGGCCGGATCGTCGCCGAGGGCACCTCCCGCGAGCTGCGGGAACGGCACGCCACCGGCGCCACCGTCGAGTGGACGGACCCCGACGGCACCCCGCGCACCGAGCACACCGGGACCCCCACCAGGACCGTCGCCGACCTGATGCGCCGCTTCGACGGAGAGATACCGGGCCTGCGGGTGGGCCGCCCCACGCTGGAGGACGTCTATCTCCGGCTGACCGGGCAGGAGGACACGTGATGACCTCGACCGCCGGACGGACGCGCGCCGGGGCGGCGGCCGTGCGGCTGCCCGGGGCGTGGGACATCGGGCTGCACCGGGGCGCCCTGGAGATCAGGCAGTTCTTCCGGCAGCGCGAGCAGGTGGTGTTCACCTTCGCCTTCCCGGTGGTGTTCCTGTTCCTGTTCGCGTCGATCTTCCGCGACGACGTCAGCGGCACCGGCGTCACCGCCTCGCAGCTCTACGTCTCCTCGATGCTGGCCTCGGGCATCATGTCGACCAGCTTCCAGTCCCTGGGCATATCGATCGCGGTCGAACGGGACGAGAAGGCGCTGCGCCGGCTGAGCGGCACGCCGATGCCGCCGACGGCGTACTTCCTGGGGAAAATCTGGCTGGTTCTCTTCACCGGGGTGCTGGAGACGGCGATCCTGCTGCTCGTCGGCACCACGCTGTACGGCGTCCGGCTGCCCTCGGACGCGACCCGGTGGTTCCACTTCGTGTGGATCTTCGTGCTCGGCCTGACCGGGTGCGCGCTGCTGGGCATCGCGATCAGTTCGGTGCCCAGGTCGGCGAGGAGCGCCGCCTCGGTGGTCGTGCTGCCGTTCCTGGTGCTCCAGTTCATCTCCGGGGTCTACATCCTGGTCGACGCCCTCCCCGGCTGGATGCTGAACGTCGGCGCCCTCTTCCCGCTGAAGTGGCTGTGCCAGGGCCTGCGCGGGGTGTTCCTGCCGGACTCGGCGCGGGTGCTGGAGCAGGCGGGGAGCTGGGAGTTCGGGCGGATCGCCCTGGTGCTCGCGGCCTGGTGCGCCGGCGGACTGGTGCTGTGCCTGCTGACGTTCCGCTGGAAGGACCGGCGGTCGGGCTGAGTCCGGGACGCGGCCGCGGCCGGGACGGCAAAGGGCGCCGGTGCCCGGACGAGCACCGGCGCCCTTGCGTGAGGAGCGTCAGCCGAGGCGGGATTCCAGTTCCGCGACGATCTCGTTGACCGCGATCGCCGTCTGCTCTCCGGACTCCATCTCCTTGAGCTGGACGACGCCGTCGGCGAGGTCGCGTTCGCCGGCGACGAGCGTGAAGCGGGCACCGGACCGGTTGGCCGCCTTCATGGCGGCCTTGAGGCCCTTGTGGCCGTAGGAGAAGTCGGCGGCGATGCCCACCTTGCGCAGTTCGGAGACCTTCGCGAACAGCACCCGGCGTGCCTCCTCGCCGAGCGGGACCGCGAACACGCTGGTGGCCGAAGGGATGTGGAGCTCGACTCCCTCCGCCTCCAGGGCCAGGACCGTACGGTCCACGCCCAGCGCCCAGCCCACCGACGGCAGCGCGGGGCCGCCGATCATCTCGGACAGGCCGTCGTACCGGCCGCCGCCGCCCACCGCGGACTGGGAACCGAGCCCGTCGTGCACGAACTCGAAGGTGGTGCGGGTGTAGTAGTCGAGTCCGCGGACCAGCTTGGCGTCGTCCTCGAAGGCGACCCCCTGGGCCTCCAGCAGCGCCCGCACTTCCTCGTGGTACGCCTTGCAGCCGTCGCACAGGTAGTCGCGCAGGAGCGGGACGCCCGTCAGCTGCTTCTGCACCGACTCCCGCTTGTCGTCCAGGACGCGCAGGGGGTTGATGTCGATCCGGGTGCGGGTGTCCTCGTCCAGGTCCAGGCCGCGCAGGAAGTCCTGGAGGGCGGCCCGGTAGACCGGACGGCACTCCTTGTCGCCCAGGCTGTTGAGCAGGATGCGGAAGTTGCTCAGGCCCAGCGAACGGTAGGCCTGGTCGGCCAGGATGATCAGCTCGGCGTCGAGCGCCGGGTCCTCCGCTCCGATCGCCTCCGCGCCGACCTGCGAGAAGTGGCGGTAACGGCCCTTCTGGGGGCGCTCGTAGCGGTAGTAGGAGCCGGAGTACCACAGCTTGACCGGCAGGTTGCCGGCCTTGTGGAGGTTGGCCTCCAGGGCGGCGCGGAGCACGGAGGCGGTGCCCTCGGGGCGCAGGGCGAGCTTGTCGCCGCCCTTGGTCTCGAAGGCGTACATCTCCTTGGTCACGATGTCGGTGGACTCGCCGACCCCGCGCGCGAACAGCTCCACGTTCTCGAAGCCGGGGGTCTCGATGTAGCCGTAGCCGGAGTTGCGCAGCGGGGCGGCGATCGCCTCGCGGACCGCCAGGTACTTCGCGGAGTCCGGCGGGATCAGGTCGTACGTGCCCTTGGGGGCCTTGAAGGTGCTCACGGAAGGTCTCTCGTCACATTCCTCGTCGGGGAGCGTCGTCCAGGTCCGCTCCCGGGCCGGCGGCCACCTGCCGCAGATAGGGATTGGTGGCGCGCTCCCGGCCGATGGTCGTCTGGGGGCCGTGGCCGGACAGCACCACGGTCGAGTCGTCGAGCGGCAGGCACACGCGGGCCAGCGAGTCGAGCATCTCGGCCGTGTCACCGCCGGGCAGGTCGGTGCGTCCGATGGAGCCGGCGAACAGCAGATCCCCGGAGAAGAAGACCGGCGGGATGTCCGCGGCCTCGGGCATCCGGAAGGTCACCGACCCCTTGGTATGGCCGGGCGCGTGCGCGACGGAGAACTCCAGGCCGGCCAGCTTCAGCTCGGCGCCGTCGGTCAGTTCCTTCACGTCGTCCGGCTCCCCCACGGTCAGCTCGCCCATGAGCGGCATGCCGATGGAACGGCCGAGCGCCTTCTCGGGGTCGCTCATCATGTACCGGTCGGCCGGGTGGATCCAGGCCGGTACGTCGTGTGAGCCGCACACCGGGACGACCGAGGCCACGTGGTCGATGTGGCCGTGGGTGAGGACGACGGCGACGGGCTTGAGCCGATGCTTCCTGACCGCTTCCGCGACGCCTGGGGCGGCCTGGTGGCCGGGGTCGATGATCACGCACTCCTCACCGGCGGCGGGGGCGACGAGGTAGCAGTTCGTCCCCCAGGCCCCGGCGGGGAACCCGGCAATGAGCACGATCGTCCTTCGTTGTGTCGATTACGGGCGGCTACAGCTGTTGTCAGAGCCTACCGGCGCTGCCGGATCCTCAGCTAACCCATATACGGTACGGGCACACGCGGGTGGCCGCCTCGGGCGGCGCACCCGTGACCGGTGGACACACGAGACGCATGAGGAGAGAACGCGGTGGTCAGCCAGGAGCAGCGGCGGCGTCAGCTCGCCCGGGAGAAGTTCTTGCGGCAGCAGCAGCGGCGCACCGCCGCGCGGCGCAAGTCACGCGTACGCACCTCCGTGATCGCGTCCGTACTGGGCGTGGTCCTGATCGGCAGTGTCGCGCTGTACACGACCGGGGTGCTGAAGAACGACAAGGACGACAAGGCCAACGCGAGCGCCGAGGTCACCCCCAGCGCCTCGGCCACCAGCAAGGCGCCGGACCCGTGCGCGAAGCCTGCCGCGGGCTCGGTGAAGAAGCTGAGCTGGGCCAAGGAACCGGCGATGGCCATCGACAAGTCGGCGAAGTACACGATGACGCTCGACACCACGTGCGGCGGGATAGACCTGGACCTGAAGGCCTCCGCGGCGCCGCACACCGTGAACTCCTTCGACTTCCTGGCCGGAAAGGGCTTCTTCGACCACACCAAGTGCCACCGGCTCACCGCTGAGGGCATCTACGTCCTGCAGTGCGGCGACCCGGAGGGTACGGGCCGGGGCGGTCCCGGATACACGATTCCCGACGAGAACCTCAAGGACAAAAGCCTGAAGGGCGACGTCTATCCGGCGGGCACCGTGGCGATGGCCAACACGGGGCAGGCGCACACCGGTGGAAGCCAGTTCTTCCTGGTGTACCAGGACAGTCCTCTTCCGCCCAGCTACACGCCTTTCGGCACCGTCTCCGAGTCGGGTATGAAGGTGCTGAAGAAGATCGCCGACGCCGGCGCGGAGCCTGCCGATCCGGAGACGGGCAACACCGCCCCGAACGCGACCGTGGTGATCAACAAGGCGACGGTGACGAAGTCCTGACAGCAGCGACGACCGGCTGGGAAATTTCGGTCGCGCTGGATGCGGACAGGCCACCCGCCGGTCGCCTATGTTGGCGGTGACGAAACTGTGGACGATGCCCGGGGGAGCTTCGAGGCCCTCCGCAGGCATCATGTGGAGGAGGCGCTGTGAGCAGCGACCCGTGGGGCCGCGTCGACGAGACGGGGACCGTGTACGTGCGTACGGCCGATGGCGAGCAGGTCGTCGGTTCCTGGCAGGCCGGCTCCCCTGAGGAGGCGCTGGCCTACTTCGAGCGCAAGTACGAGGGCCTGGTTGTCGAGATCGGCCTCCTCGAGAAGCGAGTGCAGACCACCGACCTGTCGGCCAAGGACGCCCAGACCGCCGTCGGCCATCTGCGGGAGCAGATCGACGCGCACCACGCGGTCGGCGACCTGGACGCGCTGCGTGCCCGGCTGGACAAGCTGGTCGGGACGGTCGAGGCACGCCGTGAGGAGCGCAAGGCGCAGCGCGCCCGGCAGGCGGACGAGGCCCGGCACGCCAAGGAGGCACTGGTCACGGAGGCCGAGGAGCTGGCCCGTTCCGATCAGTGGCGGGCGGCCGGGGAGCGGCTGCGGGCGCTGGTGGACACCTGGAAGGGGCTGCCGCGCCTGGACCGCAAGTCCGACGACGAGCTGTGGCACCGCTTCTCGCACGCCCGGTCGGCGTTCTCCAAGCGGCGCAAGGCGCACTTCGCGCAGCTGGACGCGCAGCGCGAGGACGCACGCAAGGCCAAGGAGCGGCTGGTCGCCGAGGCCGAGGCACTGTCGGGCTCGACGGACTGGGGCCCCACCTCGGCCCGTTACCGCGAGCTGATGACGGAGTGGAAGGCCGCCGGCCGTGCCCAGCGCGAGCACGAGGACGACCTGTGGAACCGCTTCCGCGGTGCCCAGGACGTCTTCTTCGCCGCCCGCAGCTCGGTGTTCGCCGAGCGGGACGCCGAGCAGGCGGAGAACCTGAAGCTGAAGGAGGAGCTGGCCGGAGAGGCCGAGAAGCTCCTGCCGATCACGGACCTGAAGGCCGCCCGCGCCGCCTTCCGCTCGATCAACGAGCGCTGGGAGACCATCGGCCATGTGCCGCGCGACGCCCGTCCGCGGGTGGAGGGTCGGATGCAGACGGTCGACCGGGCCATCCAGGAGGCCGAGGAGGCCGAGTGGCGCCGGACGAACCCGGAGGCGCGGGCCCGTGCCGAGGGTCTGACCGGTCAGCTCCAGGCCGCCGTGGACAAGCTGCGGGGGCAGATCGAGCAGGCTCGCGCCCAGGGCAACACCTCCAGGGCCGACAAGCTCGAGAAGGAGCTCGAGGGCCGCCAGGCGCTCCTGGACCAGGCCCTGAAGGGCCTCCAGGAGTTCGGCGGCTGAAATCCGGTCCGCCTGGATCCGGCGACGCTTCCACGTACGGCTGAGGGCCCCCGTAGCGCCTACGGGGGCCCTCAGCCGTTCTCTGTACTTGTTCTTTCCCGCGCCTGTCCGGGCTTGTCCGGTGCGGTGGCCTACGCCCGGCTGCGCGCCGACGTGACCCGGTAGACGTCGTAGACGCCCTCCACGCCCCGTACGGCCTTCAGGACGTGCCCCAGGTGCTTGGGGTCGCCCATCTCGAAGGTGAAGCGGGAGGTGGCGACGCGGTCGCGGGAGGTCTGGACGGCCGCGGAGAGGATGTTGACGTGCTGGTCGGACAGGACGCGTGTGACGTCCGAGAGCAGACGGGAGCGGTCCAGGGCCTCGACCTGGATGGCGACGAGGAAGACCGAGGACTGGGTGGGTGCCCACTCGACGTCGAGGATCCGCTCCGGCTCACGCGACAGTGACTCCACGTTGACGCAGTCACTGCGGTGAACCGATACGCCACTACCCCGCGTGACGAAGCCGATGATCGGGTCGCCAGGGACCGGAGTGCAGCAGCGGGCCAGCTTGACCCACACGTCGTCGACGCCCTTGACGACGACACCAGGGTCGGCGCTGGAGCGGCGCTTGCGGCCGCGTCCGCGCGAGGGCGGCACACTCTCGTCGATCTCCTCGGTGGCCGCCTCCTCGCCGCCGAGCGCCTGCACCAGTTTCTGCACGATGTTCGGCGCGGAGACGTGACCCTCGCCGATCGCCGCGTACAGCGCGGAGATGTCCGAGTAGCGCATCTCGTGCGCGAGGGTGACCAGTGAGTCGCCGGTCAGGATGCGCTGGATCGGCAGGTTCTGCTTGCGCATCGCGCGGACGATGGCGTCCTTGCCCTGCTCGATCGCCTCGTCCCGGCGCTCCTTGGAGAACCAGGCCCGGATCTTGTTGCGGGCGCGCGGGGACTTGACGAAGCCGAGCCAGTCGCGGGAGGGGCCGGCGCCGGCCGCCTTGGAGGTGAAGACCTCCACCAGGTCGCCGTTGTCCAGGGTCGACTCCAGCGGAACGAGCCGGCCGTTGACGCGTGCTCCTATGGTGCGGTGGCCGACCTCGGTGTGAACGGCGTACGCGAAGTCCACCGGGGTGGCGCCGGCCGGGAGCGCTATGACGTCGCCCTTGGGCGTGAAGACGAAGACCTCGTTGCGGGACAGGTCGAAGCGCAGCGACTCCAGGAACTCGCCGGGGTCCTCGGTCTCCTTCTGCCAGTCCAGCAACTGCCGCAGCCACGCCATGTCGTTGATGGCGCCCGCGTCCTTGCCGGCCTTGCCGGCGGGCTTCGGCGCGTCGGTACGGACCTTGGAGGCGCCGGCGACGGCCTCCTGCTTGTACTTCCAGTGCGCGGCGATGCCGTACTCGGCGCGGCGGTGCATGTCGAAGGTGCGGATCTGCAGCTCGACCGGCTTGCCGTTGGGGCCGATGACCGTCGTGTGCAGCGACTGGTACATGTTGAACTTGGGCATCGCGATGTAGTCCTTGAACCGGCCGGGGACCGGATTCCATCGCGCGTGCACGGTGCCGAGGGCGGCGTAGCAGTCGCGGACCGTGTCGACAAGGACGCGGATGCCCACCAGGTCGTAGATCTCCGCGAAGTCACGGCCGCGGACGATCATCTTCTGGTAGACGCTGTAGTAGTGCTTGGGCCGGCCGGTGACGGTCGCCTTGATGCGCGCGGCGCGCAGGTCGGCCTGGACCTCGTCGGTGACGATCGCCAGGTACTCGTCGCGCTTGGGGGCGCGTTCGGCGACGAGGCGGACGATCTCGTCGTACATCTTGGGGTAGAGGATCGCGAAGGCGAGGTCCTCCAGCTCCCACTTGATGGTGTTCATGCCCAGCCGGTGGGCGAGCGGGGCGTAGATCTCGAGCGTCTCGCGGGCCTTCTTCTCCTGCTTCTCGCGCTTGAGGTAACGCATGGTGCGCATGTTGTGCAGGCGGTCGGCGAGCTTGATGACCAGGACGCGGGGGTCCTTGGCCATGGCGACGACCATCTTGCGTACGGTCTCGGCCTGCGCGGCCTCGCCGAACTTGACCTTGTCCAGCTTGGTGACGCCGTCGACGAGCAGGGCGACGGTGTCGCCGAAGTCGCGGCGCAGCTGGTCCAGGCCGTACTCGGTGTCCTCGACGGTGTCGTGCAGCAGCCCCGCCATCAGCGTGGCCGGGTCCATGCCGAGTTCGGCGAGGATGGTGGTCACGGCGAGCGGGTGCGTGATGTACGGGTCGCCGCTCTTGCGCTTCTGACCGCGGTGCCAGCGCTCGGCGACCTGGTAGGCGCGCTCGATCTGGCGCAGGGTCGAGTTCTCGATCTTCGGATCGTTGCTGCGCACTATCCGCAGCAGCGGCTCCAGCACCGGGTTGTACGGGTTGGCGCGCTGCACGCCGAGACGGGCGAGGCGGGCACGGACGCGGTTGGAGGAGCCGGAACGGCCGGGCTGGCCGACGGAGGGGCGCACGACGGGCGGCGGCGCGGGACGCTCGGGCGGGGCCGGCTTGGGGCGCGCGGCCTCGGTCGACTTGCCGACGGGGGCGGACTGGGCGTGCTCGACCGTCCCACGGGTGTCGCTCTTCGCGTGCGACGCGGGCTTCGCCGCGGGCGCCGAGGCGGACTCGGGCTTGGCGGCGGTCAGTGGCTGGGCCTCGTCTGGCAAGAGGACTCCTCGTGCGCGATCCGGGTCCCCCGGTCAGGCTCCGGAGCCCCCATGGTAGCGATCCAGAGCTCCAGGATCCCCTCCAGCCTGATCGAAGGACCGTTTACGGGACAAACACACAAGACGGACATGAGATTCCGGTACCCCCGTTTCAAGCCCCCGCACAGCCGGACGCCGCCCGTGTAGGGATTCCGAAGTCCCACCGGCCGGGACCTGGGCAGAGCCCCCAGGGCAGGGTCTCCCCGCGCCCCGGTTTCCCGGCCAGGCGGCCGGGAAACCGGGGCGCGGGGGGCGGAGCCGGCGCCTGGGGTTGGGCGAAGCCCGGGACGCCCCTCACACCCACGGAGTCGAGCAGGCGGCCGGCATAGCCCGAAGGGCACAGGGGTGCCGAGACGGGCACGCGGCCGGGAGACCGGGAGCGCAGGGGGCGGAGCCGCCGCCAGAGTCTGGGGCGAAGCCCCAGGACGGGCCCCCAACCGAGACTGGCGGCCGGTCGGTAATCCGAAGGGCACAGGGCCCCGAGACGGCAGCGCGGCCGCGAACCCGGGGGCGCAGGGGGCGAAGCCCCGCCGGGGTCTGGGGCGAAGCCCCAGAGGCGGGACCCTCCCCACCCACCGAGACGGGTGGGCGGGCGGGCGGAGCCGGGGCGCGGCCCCGAGAAGTGGGGGGGGGGGGGGCCACCCCCCCCCCCCCCCCCCCCCCCGGCCGGGGGGGCCCCACCCCCCCCCCCCCCCCCCCCCCCCCCCCCCCCCCCCGGCGGGGCCCCCCCCCCCCCCCCCGGGGGGGGGGGGGGGGGGGGCGGGGGCGGGGGGGGGGGGCGGGGGGGGGGGGGGCGGGGGCCCCCCCCCCCCCCACCCCCTCGCTCAGAGGCGGAGGAGCGCCTCCAGCGGCGCCCCCGACAGCGCCGGCTCCAACCGCGTCCGCCCACCGAGAAACCCGAGTTCCATCAGTACCGCCACACCGGCGACCTCCGCCCCCGCCCGCCGGATGAGCTGGATGGACGCCTCAGCGGTACCCCCCGTCGCGAGCACGTCGTCGACGACGAGAACACGGTCCCCCGCGCTCAGGTCCTCCGCGTGGACCTCGATCTCCGCCGAGCCGTACTCCAGGTCGTACGCCTGGCTCAGCGTCGCTCCGGGGAGCTTGCCCGCCTTGCGCACGGGGATGAAGCCGAGGCCCGCGCGGAGCGCGACCGGGGCGCCGAGGATGAAGCCGCGGGCCTCCAGGCCGACGACCTTCGTCGCCCCCTCCCGGGTGCCGACCTCCGCCAGCGCGTCCGTGAGGACGGTGAACGCCGCCGGATCCGCCAGGAGCGGGGTGATGTCCTTGAACATCACCCCCGGCGACGGATAGTCGGCCACATCACGGATGCGGCTGAGCAGCAGTTCCTGGACGTCGGTCATCGTCGCTTCCCCGAGGGTCGGCCGCGGCCCCGGCCGCGGGAGGCGGGCTGGTTGCGCGGGCCCACCACGGCGGGTGTGGCGTCCTCCGGGTCCTCCGGCTCGTCACCGGCGGTGACCCCGTCGGACTCCGCCTCCAGGGGCTCGCCCTGCGCCGCCGCCTGCGCCCGCTTGGCGAGCACGCGCTTCTTGAGGGCCTTCATCTGCGGCTCGAGTTCCTTGAGGTCGGCGACGAGCGGCGTGGCGATGAAGATCGAGGAGTACGCACCGGCCGCGAGGCCGACGAACAGCGACAGCGAGATGTCGTTCAGCATGCCCGCGCCGAGCACACCGCCGCCGATGAACAGCAGGCCCGCCACCGGCAGCAGCGCCACCACGGTGGTGTTGATGGAACGGATCAGCGTGCCGTTGATCGAGCGGTTCGCGATCTCGCTGTACGTCCAGCGGGTCTGCCGGGTGATGTCCTTCGTCTGCTCCTTGAGGCTGTCGAAGACGACGACCGTGTCGTAGAGCGAGTAACCGAGGATCGTCAGCAGACCGATCACCGTGCCGGGCGTGACCTCGAAGCCGACGAGGGCGTAGACGCCGGTGGTGATCGTCAGGTCGTGGATCAGCGCGACCAGCGCGGCCAGCGCCATGCGCCACTCGAAGGCGATCGCCAGGTAGATCACGACCAGGATCATGAAGATCGCCAGGCCCTGCCAGGCCTTGTTGGCGATCTGCTCGCCCCAGCTCGGACCGACCAGGTCGGCGTTGATGTGCTCCGGATTGACCTTCAGGTCCTTGGCCAGGTCTTCCTTGATCTGGTCGGACTTGCCGGTCTCGATGCCGGCGATCTGGATGCGCAGGCTGCCATCACCGAGCTTCTGGACGATCGACTCCTGGCCCGAGGCGTTGTGGGCGAAGTCCTCGGCCTGGGCCACCGACGCGCTCATGTGCTTCGGCGTGGTGAAGACCGCCCCGCCCTGGAACTCGATGCCCATGTTCAGGCCGCGCACCGCCAGGCCCAGGATGGCCGTGATGGTGATCAGGATCGAGATGCCGTACCAGATCTTGCGGTTCTTGATGAAGTCGTAGCCGACCTCGCCATGGTGCAGTCGGGCGCCGAGGTTGCCGAGCTTGGACACCTCACGCCTCCTTCGTCTCGATGGGGGCGGAGGGACGGCGGGTGCGGCGCAGCGGAGGCTTGGCACCCAGGCGCTTGGGGTCCAGACCGGACCAGCTGTGCCCACTGGAGAAGAACTGGCGGCGGGCGAGGATCGTCATCAGCGGCTTGGTGAACAGGAAGATGACGACCACGTCGAGCACCGTGGTCAGGCCGAGCGTGAACGCGAAGCCCTGCACCTTGCCGACGGTCACGATGAACAGCACGGCGGCGGCCAGGAACGACACGAAGTCCGAGACGAGGACGGTGCGCCGGGCCCGCGGCCAGCCGCGCTCCACGGCGGGGCGCAACGAACGGCCCTCGCGGATCTCGTCCCTTATGCGTTCGAAGAACACGATGAACGAGTCCGCGGTGATACCGATCGCGACGATCGCGCCGCAGACGGCCGGCAGGTTCAGCGCGAAGCCGATGGTCGGGCCGAGCAGCGACATGAGCGTGTAGGTGAGGATCGCGGAGACCAGCAGGGAGGCGATGGCGATCATCGCCAGTCCGCGGTAGTAGACCACCAGGTAGATCACGACCAGGGCGAGGCCGATGGCGCCCGCGATCAGACCGGCGTGCAGCTGCTCACCGCCGAGCGCGGCGGTGACGGTGGTGACGCTGTCCTCCTTGAAGGTCAGCGGCAGCGCGCCGTAGGACAGCATGTTGGCGAGGCTCTGCGCCTCCTCCTGGGTGAAGCGGCCGGAGATCTCCGCGCTGCCGCCGGTCAGCGCCTGGCTGACGTACGGGTCGGAGACGACGTCGCCGTCCAGGACGATGGCGAACTGGTTCTGCGGCGAGGGGTTCTTGGCCAGCTTGCCGGTGATGTCGGCGAACTTCGTGGCGCCCTTGGAGGTGAACTCCATGGTCACGGTCCAGCCGGAGCCGGTCTGCGTGTTGAAGACGGCGTCCGCCTTCTTGACGTCGGTGCCGTCCACCTCGGCGGGGCCGAGCAGGTACTTCTGCCACTGACCCTGGGAGCCCTGGCCGCAGGCGACGGTCGACTCGGTGGGCAGCACGCCCTTGCCGGCGGTGGCGCGCACGCCCTGCTTGCTGCAGTCCAGGGCGGCGTACTCGGCCTGGAGCTTGCTGTTCGCGTCACCGGAGCCGCCGCTCGGGGACGGGGCGGCGCTGGCGGGGGCCGACGGGCTCGCCGAGGCGTTCGGGCTGGCCGGGGAGCCGCTCGCGGACGGGGTGGCGTCCGCCTTGAGGGCGTCGGTGACCGGGCGGCCCTGCTTGGTCTCGGTGGCCGAGGGAGTCGGGGAACCGGAGGGGGTCGCCTTGCCGGTGGACTTGTCGCTCGCCTTGTGGGAGGTGCTGGGCGACGGCTCGGCCGGGGCGGCACCGCTGATGTCGGTGGCGAGGACCGGACGGAAGTACAGCTTCGCGGTGGTGCCGACCTGGTCCCGGGCCTGCTTGGAGTTGGTGCCCTTGGGAATGTTGACAATGATGTTGTCATTCCCCTGGGTCTGGACCTCGGCCTCCGACACACCGAGACCATTGACACGGCGTTCCATGATGTTGACGGCCGTGTCCATGTTGGCCTTGTTGATCGCGGATTCCTGACCGCGCTCCGGGACCGCCCGCAACGTGATGCTCGTACCGCCGGCCAGGTCGATACCCAGGCGCGGAGCGGTGTTGCCGGTGACGAACATGCCTCCGGTGAGCGCCACGATGGCGATCAGAATGAGGGCCAGCGAGCGCCCCGGCTTGCTCTGGGCGCTCGCACTGCGTCCCTTTTTGGATACAGCCACCTTTTAGTTACTCCCTCTCGGGCCGTCCCGCGCCGGGTGAGCTCGGCGACGGCCATCACATGGTGTCGGAATCCCGCGCGAAGTGAACGCGTCCCAGGGCGCGCGCAGGTCGTGCCGCGCGCCCTGGGTGGTGACTACTTCGCCTCGGAGTCGCCGTCGGTCTTCTTCGGCTCGTCCTCCGCCTTCGCCTCGGCCGCGTCGGCCGGCTCCTCGGCCGCGTCCTTCTTGCCGAGGTCGACGGGCTTGTCGTCGGAGGCGCCGTCGGTGTCGGCGGACTCGTCGGTACCGGTGAGGGAGGAGGCGTCGTCGGGGACGAGGTCGGCGTCGGACTTCAGGTCGTGCTCGACGCCGTGGACGATGCGGTTGTACTCGTCGTCGCTCAGGACGGTCGCGATCGCGTTCTTGGCGAACAGCAGCTCGACGCCCGGGCCCGCGTCGAGGAGGACCGTGTCGTCGTTGACCTCCTTGACCGTGGCGTACATGCCTCCGATGGTGCGGATACCACTACCGGGCTGCATCTGGTCGCGCATTTCCGCGGCCTGCTGCTGCTTCTTCTTGGCCGACCGGGTCATCAGGAACATGGCCCCGATGAGCACGATGAACGGGAGGAGGGTCACGAGACTCACGGGTCGGAACTTCCTTCACACGACCGCGATGGGGAGCGGCCTGATTGGTTGGGGGTATGTGTACTGCCTACAAAGGCGGCATCGGCGGAGTCTAGGCGAGTCCGCATGCAAGGAACAACGCTCAGCATGACACCTGGGTTCCTCCCCGGGCCAATACCTCAGCCCTCACGCCCCGAACAGGCCCTGTTGTCCGTTTCCCGCAGCTGACGAGCCGGGCGGGGTGAGGCCGAGGTGTGCCCAGGCGGCGGGGGTGGCGACACGGCCGCGCGGAGTGCGGGCGAGCAGGCCCTCGCGGACGAGGAACGGCTCGGCGACCTCCTCGACGGTCTCGCGCTCCTCCCCCACGGCGACCGCGAGCGTCGACAGGCCGACCGGACCGCCGCCGAAGAGCTTCAGCAGTGCCTCGAGGACCGCCCGGTCGAGCCGGTCGAGGCCGCGGGCGTCGACCTCGTAGACCGCCAGGGCCGCGGCGGCGATCTCGCGCGTGATGGTCCCGTCCGCCTTGACCTGCGCGTAGTCGCGGACGCGGCGCAGCAGGCGGTTGGCGATGCGCGGGGTGCCCCGGGAGCGGCCGGCGATCTCGGCGGCGCCGTCGGTGTCGATCCGGACGTCGAGGAGGCTCGCCGAGCGGTGGACGACGCGCTCCAGCTCCGCGGGCCCGTAGAACTCCATGTGTGCGGTGAAGCCGAAGCGGTCGCGCAGCGGGGGCGGCAGCAGGCCCGCGCGTGTCGTGGCGCCCACAAGGGTGAACGGGGGCAGTTCGAGCGGGATGGCGGTGGCGCCGGGGCCCTTGCCGACGATCACGTCGACCCGGAAGTCCTCCATCGCCATGTAGAGCATCTCCTCGGCGGGCCTCGACATGCGGTGGATCTCGTCGAGGAAGAGCACCTCGCCCTCCTGGAGGGAGGACAGGATGGCCGCGAGGTCGCCGGCGTGCTGGATGGCGGGACCCGAGGTGATGCGGATGGGGGCGCCCATCTCGGCCGCGATGATCATGGACAGGGTGGTCTTGCCCAGGCCGGGGGCGCCGGACAGCAGCACGTGGTCGGCGGTGGCGCCACGCGCCCGGGCGGCGCGCAGCACGAGGTCGAGCTGTTCGCGGACCTTCTCCTGGCCGATGAACTCGCCCAGGTCCTTGGGGCGCAGGGCGGCCTCGACGGCCTGGTCCTCACCGTCGGCGGCGGATCCCACCAGCCGCTCCGCCCCGGGGCCGACGCGCTCCTCGGCGGCGGGCGTGTCGGTCGTGTCGTCCCAGTTCACTCACGTACTCCTGGCTCAGCGGGCTCGGTTCAGGGTCTGCAGGGCCGCCTTGAGCAACTGGCCCACCTGGGGCGTGCCGCCGGCGGCCTCGGCCCGGGGTGCCACGGCGGTCACCGCCTCGTCGGCCTCGCGGGTGGCGTACCCGAGGCCGATCAGCGCCGCGTGCAGCTGGTCGCGCCAGCCCTGGGTGACCGGTGCGCCGACGACGGGTGCGCCGACGGGCTCGCCGAGCCGGTCCTTGAGCTCCAGCAGGAGCTTCTGGGCGCCCTTCTTGCCGATGCCCGGGACGGCGGTGAGGGCCTTCTCGTCGCCGGTGGCTACGGCCCGGCGCAGGGCGTCGGGCGTGTGCACGGCCAGCATGGCCTGGGCGAGTCGCGGTCCCACCCCGCTGGCGGTCTGCAGCAGCTCGAAGACCCGGCGCTCGTCGTCGTCCGCGAAGCCGTACAGGGTCAGTGAGTCCTCCCGTACGACGAGGGAGGTGGCGAGCCTGGCCGGCCGGCCGAGGCGGAGCGTGGACAGCGTGTTCGGGGTGCACTGCACGGCCATGCCGACACCGCCGACCTCGATCACCGCGGCGTCGGGGGCGAGGGCTGCGACCGTGCCGCTGACGAAGGCGATCATGCCGTACGGCCTTTCGTTGTCGAGGGTTGTCCGGCCGCGTGCGCGGCGACGGCCTGCTGGAGCCGGTTCTGGGCGGGGGCTCGCCAGATGTGGCAGATGGCCAGGGCGAGAGCGTCGGCGGCGTCGGCCGGCTTGGGGGGCGCGGCGAGCCGCAGCAGCCGGGTGACCATGGCGCCGACCTGCGCCTTGTCGGCGCGGCCGCTGCCGGTGACGGCGGCCTTGACCTCGCTGGGGGTGTGCAGGGCGACCGGGATGCCGCGGCGGGCCGCGCAGAGCATCGCCACGGCGCTGGCCTGGGCGGTGCCCATCACCGTGCGCACGTTGTGCTGGCTGAACACGCGTTCCACCGCCACGTATTCGGGGCGGTGCTCGTCCAGCCACCGCTCTATCCCCTGCTCGACGGCGACCAGACGGTGGCTCAGGTCGGCGTCCACGGGGGTGCGGACGACTCCGACTCCGAGCATGGTCAGCGGCCGGCCCGCGACTCCCTCGACGACACCGACGCCGCAGCGGGTCAGTCCGGGGTCGACTCCCAGTACGCGCACGCGTGTCCCCTCCCCTCGTGACATGGTCGCGGTCCGTGGTGGTGATCTTTGCCTGACGCCAGGCTATCCGCTGCCACCGACAACGACGGCGGGCCGGCGGGAATGTCCCACCGGCCCGACATGCGTGCGGGGCGACCGCGCGATCCGCGGCGGCGTTACGCCTCGACCTTCTCCATGATCTCGTCGCTGACGTCGAAGTTGGCGAAGACGTTCTGCACGTCGTCGCTGTCCTCGAGCGCGTCGATCAGCCTGAAGATCTTCTTGGCGCCCTCCTCGTCCAGCTCCACCTGCATGGTGGGGACGAAGTTGGCCTCGGCGGAGTCGTAGTCGATGTCGGCCTCCTGGAGGGCGGTGCGGACCGCCACCAGGTCGGTGGCCTCGCTGAGCACCTCGAAGGACTCGCCGAGGTCGTTGACCTCCTCGGCGCCCGCGTCCAGGACGGCCGTCAGGACGTCGTCCTCCGACAATTCGCCCTTGGGGACGATCACGACGCCCTTGCGGTTGAAGAGGTACGACACCGAGCCCGGGTCGGCCATGGAGCCGCCGTTGCGGGTCATGGCGACGCGGACGTCGGAGGCGGCGCGGTTGCGGTTGTCGGTGAGGCACTCGATGAGCACCGCGACACCGTTCGGCCCGTAACCCTCGTACATGATCGTCTCGTAGTCGGCGCCGCCGGCCTCGAGACCACCGCCGCGCTTGATGGCCGAGTCGATGTTCTTGTTCGGCACCGACTGCTTCTTGGCCTTCTGCACGGCGTCGTAGAGCGTCGGGTTGCCGTCCAGGTCGACGCCGCCCATGCGAGCCGCGACCTCGATGTTCTTGATCAGCTTCGCGAAGAGCTTGCCGCGCTTGGCATCGATGACGGCCTTCTTGTGCTTCGTCGTGGCCCATTTAGAGTGGCCGGACATCTGCCTGTCTCCTTCGCGTAACCCGTCTGCGTACGAACGCAGGAATCCTACAAGGACTCCGGTGTCCGGTTCGCGCGCACCATGTCGACGAACAGGGCGTGCACACGGTGGTCGCCGGTCAGCTCCGGGTGGAACGACGTGGCCAGCGCGTTGTCCTGGCGGACCGCGACGATGTGGCCGTCGTGCTCGGCGAGCACCTCGGCCCCTGCGCCTACGGACTCGACCCAGGGGGCGCGGATGAAGACGCCCTCCACAGGATCTCCCAGAACGCCCTTGACGTCGACGGCGGCCTCGAACGACTCGTTCTGCCGTCCGAAGGCGTTGCGGCGCACGATCATGTCGATACCGCCGACGGTCTCCTGGCCCGAACGCGGGTCGAGGATCTTGTCGGCGAGCATGATCATGCCGGCGCAGGTGCCGTAGACGGGCATGCCGTCCCGCACGCGCGCGCGGAGGGGGTCCATCACTCCGAAGAGGACGGCCAGCTTGGAGATGGTGGTGGACTCGCCGCCGGGGAGGACGAGGCCGTCGACCTCGGCGAGCTCTTCGGGGCGCCGCACCGGCCTGGCCACGGCGTCCGCCGCGGCCAGGGCGATGAGGTGCTCCCGTACGTCGCCCTGGAGGGCCAGGACGCCAATGACGGGTGAGTCGGTCATGTACGTGGGGTCTCTCTGCGTGCGGTCCCTCGGAGCCGGCTCACCAGCCGCGGTTGGCGTAGCGCTCGGCCTCGGGGAGGGTGTCGCAGTTGATGCCGACCATGGCCTCGCCGAGGTTGCGGGACGCGTCCGCGATGATCTTCGGGTCGTCGTAGAAGGTGGTGGCCTTCACGATGGCGGCGGCGCGCTTGGCCGGGTCGCCGGACTTGAAGATGCCGGAGCCGACGAAGACGCCCTCGGCGCCGAGCTGGCGCATCAGGGCCGCGTCGGCGGGGGTGGCCACACCGCCGGCGGAGAACAGCACGACCGGGAGCTTGCCCAGCTCGGCGACCTCCTTGACCAGCTCGTACGGGGCGCGCAGCTCCTTGGCGGCGGCGTACAGCTCGTGGTTGTCGTAGCCGCGCAGGCGGGCGATCTCGTTCTTGATCTGGCGCAGGTGGCGGACGGCCTCGACGACGTTGCCGGTGCCGGCCTCGCCCTTGGAGCGGATCATCGCGGCGCCCTCGGCGATCCGGCGCAGGGCCTCGCCGAGGTTGGTGGCGCCGCAGACGAAGGGGGTGGTGAAGGCCCACTTGTCGGAGTGGTTGACCTCGTCGGCCGGGGTGAGGACCTCGGACTCGTCGATGTAGTCGACGCCGAGCGACTGAAGGACCTGGGCCTCGACGAAGTGGCCGATGCGGGACTTGGCCATGACCGGGATGGAGACGGCGTCGATGATGCCCTCGATCATGTCCGGGTCGGACATGCGGGCCACGCCGCCGTCCTTGCGGATGTCGGCGGGGACACGCTCCAGGGCCATGACCGCGACGGCGCCCGCGTCCTCGGCGATCTTCGCCTGCTCCGGCGTGACGACGTCCATGATCACGCCGCCCTTGAGCTGCTCGGCCATGCCGCGCTTCACACGGGCGGTACCGGTCTCGGGGGTCTGGGCGGAGTCGGAAATCGTGGTGGACACGGGTGACCTCACTTGTGGAGAAGAGGGTGTGGTGCGCCACCGAGGAAACGGGATTGGACCAGTCCACGGCAAGGGCCAATGGGAACCCGGTGGATCCTTTTCGCCCGGCACCGCCCGAAAGGGCGCCACTGGTTCGGGTCAGGCGGCCCGCTCCGCCAGGGCCGTCGGCGGCTCGTCGTCCATCTCGAAGGCCAGGGGGAACGGGGCGTGTCCGGCCAGCCGGAACCACCGCACCTTGCGGTGCTCGCGCAGCCGGCGGGCGGCTCCCACGGCGTCGTTGTGGAAGCGGCGGGCCATCGGCACCCTGCGCACGGCCTCGGTCAGCTCGTGCGCCGCCTCCTCTCCCCCGGGCGCCTCGCGCACCGCCTCGACCTGCTGGGCCTCGGCGAACACGGCCCGCAGAGCCTGACTCAACTCGCTCTCCGCGACCTCCCGTTGCTCCTCCTCGGCCTGCCGCGCGGCGTGCGCGGACTCGTACAGCACGATGGAGGCGGCCGGGTCCAGCACGCCGGAGGTGGCCAGTTCCTGCGCCACCGAGGCCCGCCGCAGCAACTGCGCGTCCAGCGCGGCCCGCGCCGCGTCGATACGGGCGTGCAGCCGGTCCAGCCGCCCGGCCGTCCAGCTCAGATACAGCCCGACGGCCACGAGCGCGACGACAATCCAGATGAGCGTTACGGTCACGGGCGGCAAGGCTACCGGGACGCACCGCCAGGACGGCCGGGGCCTTGCGTCACGGAAGCGTCGCCGAGGTCAGTCGCGGGCCAGGCCCAGGCGGGCCCGCAGCCCCGTGGTGCGTTCGTCGGCGGCGACGGCCGCCGCCCCGGCGGTGACCGTCTCGTAGACGGAGAGGATGTCGGCGCCGACGGTCGACCAGTCGAAGCGGCGCACATGGATGCTGCCGCGTTCGCGCAGTTCGGCTCGGCGGGACGGGTCGGACAGCAGGCGCACGGCGGCTTCGGCGAGGGCGTCGGCGTCCTCGTTGGCGAAGAGTTCGCCGGCCTTGCCCTGGTCCAGGACCTGGGCGAAGGCGTCCAGGTCCGCGGCGAGGACCGGGGCTCCGGCGGACATGGCCTCGACCAGGATGATGCCGAAGCTCTCCCCGCCGGTGTTCGGGGCCACGTACAGGTCGACGCTGCGCAGGAGACGCGCCTTGTCCTCGTCGCTGATCATGCCCAGGAACTCCACGCGCGAGCGCAGTTCCCTCGGCAGGTCCTCCACGGCCTGCTCCTCGTCCCCGCGGCCCGCGACCAGCAGACGGGCCCCCGGACGGGCGGCGAGGATCCCGGGCAGCGCCCGCATCAGCACGGGCAGGCCCTTGCGGGGCTCGTCGATGCGGCCGATGAAGCCGATCGTGTCCCCCTGCCACTCGGGCTTGGGCTCGGCACGGGCGAAGAAGTCGACGTCGACGCCGTTGGGGATGACCACCGCGTCGCCGCCGAGGTGCTCGACGAGGGTGCGGCGGGCGTACTCGCTCACCGCGATCCGCGCGCTGATCTTCTCCAGGGCCGCCTGGAGGATGGCGTACGCGGCGATCATCGCCCGCGACCGGGGATTGGAGGTGTGGAAGGTGGCGACGATCGGTCCCTGGGCCGCCCAGCAGGCCAGCAGGCCCAGCGACGGCGAGGTCGGCTCGTGGATGTGGATCACGTCGAACCGGCCCTCGTGCAGCCAGCGCCGCACCCGGGCCGCCGACAGGAAGCCGAAGTTGAGCCGGGCCACCGAGCCGTTGTAGGGCACCGGGACCGCACGGCCGGCCGAGACGACGTAGGGCGGCAGCGGGGTGTCGTCGTCCGCGGGGGCGAGGACGGACACCTCGTGGCCGAGGCCGATGAAGTACTCCGCCAGGTCGCGGATGTGGAACTGCACACCACCGGGCACGTCCCACGAGTACGGGCAGACGATGCCGATCCTCACGCCGTCGCCTTCCCGGGACGCGCCGGATCCCGGCCGGGATCCAGGTCCGCGAGCCACAAGCGCTGAAGCATGTGCCAGTCCTCCGGATGCTCGGCGATCCCCGTGGCGAAGGCGTCGGCCAGCGCCTGTGTCATGACAGACGTCTTCTCGGCCCGCGTACCTGTCCCGGGTACGTCGACCGGGGGATGGACACGGCCCCGCATGACGGGCGAGTCGTCGTACCAGAGGGTGACGGGCAGCAGCAGGGCTCCCGTCTGCTGGGCGAGGAGGGCGGGCCCGGCGGGCATCCGGGCCGTCTCGCCGAAGAACGTCACCTCCACCCCGGAGGCCGACAGGTCACGGTCGGCGACCAGGCAGACCAGGCCGCCGTCGCGCAGCCGCCGGGCCAGCGTGCCGAACGCGGAGCCGCCGCTGTGCGGCAGGACCTCCATGCCGAGGCCCTCGCGGTAGGCGACGAACCGGTCGTAGAGCGTCTCCGGCTTCAGCCGCTCGGCGACCGTCGTGAACGGCGTCTTCAGCTCGGTGGTGACCCAGGCGCCGGCCAGGTCCCAGTTGGCCAGGTGGGGCAGGGCGAGGACGACGCCCCTGCCTGCCGCCAGAGCGTCGGTCAGGTAGTGCAGGTCCTTGGGGTCGAAGCCCGCCCTGATCCGCTCGGCGCTCCAGGCCGGCAGCCGGAAGGACTCCATCCAGTAGCGCAGGTACGAGCGCATCCCCGCACGCGACAGCTCGGCAAGGCGCTCGGGGGTCGCGTCGGGGACCACGCGCGCGTAGTTGCCCTCCAGCCGCCGCACACCCTTGCCCCGCTGCCGCCAGGCCAGGTCGGCGACCGTGCGGCCGAGCCGCACGGCGACCGGTTCGGGGAGCTTCTTCACGGTGCCCCAGCCGAGCCCGTACAGCCCGTCGGTGAGCCGCTCCTGGACGGTCATTTCGCCGCCCCGCTCCCCTGCTCCCGCCGGGCCGCCGCGGCCTCCGCCTCGGCCGACTCCCGGCGGACCGTGACGACCCGCTGGATCAGCGTGACCAGGCTGCCCGCGGCGACGATCCACAGGGCGATCGGCAGCAGGTACTGGATGCCCGGCACCCCGAACTTGTGCAGGCCCGCGAACCCGGCCGCGACCAGCGAGATCACCAGCCGCTCGGCACGCTCGACCAGCCCGTTGACGGCGACCGGCAGGCCGATCGACTCGCCCCGGGCCTTGGTGTAGGACACCACCTGGCCGCTGGCCAGACAGAAGATCGACACCGCGCACAGCACGTTGTCGTTGCCATGACCCGCGTACCACAGGGCGAAACCGCCGAAGATCGCGCCGTCGGCGACCCGGTCGAGCGTGGAGTCGAGGAAGGCGCCCCAGCGGCTGGAGCGGCCGAGCTGGCGGGCCATGTTGCCGTCGACGAGGTCGGAGAACACGAACAGCGTGATCACGACCGTGCCCCAGAAGAACTCGCCCCGCGGATAGAAGACCAGCGCGCCCGCGACCACTCCGGCGGTCCCGATGAGCGTGACCGTGTCCGGGCTCACGCCCCGGCGGATGAGAAACGCGGCGAACGGTGTGAGGACACGCGTGAAGAATGCACGCGCGTACTTGTTCAGCATGGCCTTCCCGAGGGTCGGTGTCGCCGGGCGGCCCCTGCTGGCCACCGGCTGGCCCATCGTAGCCACGCACGCGCGTGCGCGGAGGTCGGGCGCCCGACCTCCGCGGGCACCGGCGGCCACCCGTGCGCGAGCGCTGGTCGACGGCGGGATCGGGTCCTTCGTATGGACGCAGCGTGACGGGAGTGGAAAGCTCGAAGGACCGCGGGCGTCGCCGGAGCCGCCAGTGCACGCGGTGCCGCGTGTCCGCGCCCACAGTGACCTCACCCTCAACGGGAGGCAGGATCATGGGCGACAAGACGCAGACCCACCCCGGAGCCGCCGGCAGGGCAATGGCGGCCGACCATCCCGCATCCGTACGCAATGTGGTGCTGGTCGGCCACTCCGGATCGGGCAAGACGACCCTGGTGGAGGCTCTCGCGCTGACCGCGGGAGCGGTGAACCGTGCGGGCCGCGTGGAGGACGGCGGCAGCATCTCGGACTACGACGAGATCGAGCACCGGCAGCAGCGCTCGGTGCAGCTCTCCCTGGTGCCCGTCGAATGGGACGGCATCAAGATCAACGTGCTGGACACCCCCGGCTACGCCGACTTCGTCGGGGAGCTCAGGGCCGGTCTGCGCGCCGCGGACGCGGCCCTGTTCGTCGTCTCGGCCTCCGACGGCGTGGACGGCTCGACCCGCATGGTCTGGGAGGAGTGCGCGGCCGTCGGCATGCCCCGCGCCATCGTGATCACACACCTGGAGGCCGCCCGCGCGGACTTCGAGGAGATGACGCGGGTGTGCGCGGAGGCGTTCGGCGCGGACGACCCCGACGCCGTCCTGCCGCTCTACCTGCCGTTGCGCGGCCCGAAGGGACCCGACGGGCACGCGCCCGCGACCGGTCTGGTCGGACTGCTGACGCAGAAGCTGTTCGACTACTCCTCCGGCGAGCGCAAGGAGTCCGAACCGGGCGAGGACCAGCTGCCGCAGCTGGAGGAGGCCCGCAACCGGCTGATCGAGGGCATCATCGCCGAGAGCGAGGACGAGACCCTCATGGACCGCTACCTCGGCGGTGAACAGGTCGACGTCAAGACGCTCATCGAGGACCTGGAACGAGCCGTCGCCCGCGGGGCGTTCTTCCCCGTCCTGGCCGCCGCGCCCGCCGCCGAGGGCGCCAAGCAGGGCATCGGCACCGTGGAAATCCTGGAGCTGATCACCCGCGGCTTCCCCACCCCGCTGGAGCACGAGGCACCCGCGGTCACCACCATCGACGGCGGCCCGCGCGAACTGCGTCCGTGCGACCCCGACGGGCCGCTGGTCGCCGAGATCGTCAAGACCTCCTCCGACCCGTACGTCGGCCGCGTCTCCCTGGTCCGCGTCTTCTCCGGCACCCTGCGCCCCGACGAGACCGTGCACGTCTCCGGACACGGCCTGGCCGACCGCGGCCACGAGGACCACGATGTCGACGAGCGGGTCGGCGCCCTGTCCACCCCCTTCGGCAAGCAGCAGCGCCCGGTGACGCACGTCATCGCCGGCGACCTCGCGTGCGTGGCGAAACTGGGCCGCGCCGAGACCGGCGACACGCTCTCCGCCAAGGACGACCCGCTGCTGATGGAGCCGTGGCAGATGCCCGACCCGCTGCTGCCCCTCGCCATCCAGGCCCACAGCAAACCCGACGAGGACAAGCTCTCCCAGGGCCTGGCCCGGCTCGTCGCGGAGGACCCGACGATGCGCCTGGAGCAGAACCCGGACACCCACCAGGTGGTGCTGTGGTGCCTCGGCGAGGCCCACGCCGACGTCGCCCTGGAACGGCTGCGCAGCCGCTACGGCGTCCAGGTCGACGTCGTACCGCACCGGGTCTCGCTGCGCGAGACGTTCGCGGACCGGTCCGCGGGGCGCGGACGGCACGTCAAGCAGTCCGGCGGCCACGGCCAGTACGCCATCTGCGAGATCGAGGTGGAACCGCTGCCGGGCGGCTCGGGCATCGAGTTCGTGGACAAGGTCGTCGGCGGAGCCGTGCCACGGCAGTTCATCCCCTCGGTGGAGAAGGGCGTACGGACCCAGGCCGCCAAGGGCGTCGCCGCCGGCCACCCGCTGATCGACGTACGCGTCACCCTGCTGGACGGCAAGGCCCACTCGGTGGACTCCTCCGACGCGGCCTTCCAGACCGCGGGCGCGCTCGCGCTGCGGGAGGCCGCGGCCGACGCGCGGATCCACCTGCTGGAACCGGTGGCCGAGGTGACCGTGCTGGTCGGCGACGACTACGTGGGCCCCGTGATGAGCGACCTGTCCGGGCGGCGCGGCCGCGTACTGGGCACCGAACAGGTGGGCAGCGGCCGCACCCTGATACGCGCCGAGGTGCCCGAGATCGAGATCGGCCGGTACACGATCGACCTGCGCTCCCTGTCGCACGGCACGGCCCGCTTCGACCGCCGGTACGTACGGCACGAGCCGATGCCGCCCCAGGTGGCCGACCGGGTACGCCAACAGGGGCGCGACGCCTCATAGTCGGCGCGCCCGGCGCACAACCAGGGCACTGGAACGCATCGTTGCGAACAGGTGGGCGGCTCCGGCCGTCCACCTGTCCACGCGCTCCGCTGCCGATACCCTGATGACCTGATCAACAGGTGTGCGGGGCAGGGAAGTCGGGAAGGCCGCAGATGCAGGAGCGGCGGCAATGGGGGCGGAAGTGACGGACGGATTCGATTTCAGTCCCGGGGCTCAGGTGCCCCTGTCCGGCTCGGCGGGGCAGACGGCGGCGACCAACGCGCTCGCCGCGGCCGCCTACCGGGACGACGAAGTGACCAAGATCCTGGCCGCGGACAACGAATGGCACCAGTCCAAGGTCAGCCTGCCGCGCCCCTGGGCGAAGATCTTCCGCCCCAGGTTCGGCGAGGCCTTCTCCCGCGCGGTGATCGACCGCATGCTCGGCGCCGGGCGCAAGCCGCTCATCCAGTCCTTCGGCCTCGAACCCCAGGTCGTCGTGGAGCACTGCCTGGCCGCCCACCGCATCCGCCGCGACCGCGACAACTGGCTGACGGCGGTGACCGTGCTGTGCGGGCTGCTCTTCCTGCCCGGCCTCCTCGTATGGCTGCTCGTGTTCACCCTGCGCGCCACCATCGGCAAACGTGAGGACAAACGAGCCGGCGCACTCGCCAACACCCTGCTGGTCGCCATGGCCGCACTCGCCGTGCTCTTCCTGATCAAGATGCCCTTCACCGACTTCTGGGCCTGGTACGCACGCGCGGCGGTCGTCATGCCCGTGATCGGCTGGTTCTGGGCCAAGCAGATCTGCGAACGCTCGGCGCGCGAACTGCGGGAGCGCTGGGAAGGTCTCCTGACCGGCGGCGGCGTGGGCGCCAAGATCCCCGAAGCCGTACCGGGCAACCCCGGCGACGCGGCCGAACAAGTACGCAAGGAACTCGCCCGGCTCAGCGCCGAACAGCGCTCCAACTCCGTCTTCTACGCCGGCCCCAAGGGCATACTCGGCATGGGCACGCGCTGGGGCAGCTGGCAGCTGGCCGAGGAACTGGTCTCCGCCGAACCGGGCAAGGAGTTCCACCCCTTCCGCAGCTGGGACGTCATCACCGCGATCCAGGGCGGCCTGGTCATGCTCGAACGCACCTCCATCAACACCGGCGGCTTCCCCAAGCCGACCGTCACCCACTGGGTCGTCACACCGATCGGGGAGAACGCCAAGGAGGTCTCCCGGCCGAGCGGCACCGACGTCGAGACGTACACGGTCAAGACGCACGCCATACAGGACATCTGCAACAAGCAGCAGTTCGGCAGCGGCGACCGCCACTACCTCGGGGTCCAGTGGACCCTCTGGGACGGCCACCTGGTGATCACGATGCTGGTCACCGTGACCGTGCTGCACGACACCCTGCGCATCGAGGTCACCGGCCACGCCCTGGGACCGGTCAACCCCCTGTTCAACGAGAAACCGGCGGCCAAGGAGAAGGAAGTCCAGAAGGCGCTCCGCTTCTGGGAGACCCGCAAGGTGAAACTGCCCCTGATCGACGCCGACGAGGTGGTACGGCTCGCCGCCCGTGCCCCCCTGTCCTGGTACCCGCCCCTGCTGAAGTGGCTCGGCGGCAGCCTCACCCTGCCCGAGCCGTTCGGCCTGCGGCACGCCTGGGCCGACCAGCCCTGGCGCCACCGCTTCATGGCCGACGACGCGCTGCGCGCCGCCACCCCCGTGCTGCGGGTGGTGCACGCCGCGGCGCTCAAGGTCCTCAAGGAGAACGGCGTGAACGTCGAGAAGTTCGGCTCCCGCTCCGCGGTCCTCAGCGGCGCCGTCCAGGACGTGTCGCCGAGGAAGGCCGACTCCTACGACGCGTGAGGCGTGCGCCCGCCGGGCGGGCTACGCCTGCCAGGCCTCCGCGAGCATCTTGCGGGTGTCGGCGAGAAGCTGCGGCAGGACCTTCGTGTGGCCGACCACCGGCATGAAGTTCGTGTCACCGCCCCAGCGGGGCACGATGTGCTGGTGCAGATGGGCGGCGATACCGGCGCCGGCGACCGTGCCCTGGTTCATGCCGATGTTGAAGCCATGGGCGCCGGAGGCGGCGCGCAGCGCCCGCATCGCCTGCTTGGTCAGCTCCGCCAGCTCCGCGGTCTCCGCCTCGGTCAGGTCGGTGTAGTCGGCGACGTGACGGTAGGGCACGGTCATCAGGTGGCCGCCGTTGTAGGGGTACAGATTGAGCACCGCGTACACCAGCTCGCCGCGTCGGACGATCAGCCCGTCCTCGTCGGACTTGGCCGGGATCGAGCAGAAGGGGCAGCCGTCGTCGGCACCAGGGCCGCTCGGCTTGTTCTCGCCCTGGATGTAGGCCATCCGATGGGGCGTCCACAGGCGCTGGAACGCGTCCTGCGTCCCCACTCCGATCTGCTGCTCCGGCTCACTCGTCATGCGTGCAGCATATGGCGTGCGGCCTGCGGGCAGGCAAAGGCCCCCGGGGATACCCCGGGGGCCAGAAGGCCCATGTCGGTGGCCGCCGCATCACACCTGTACGCGGCGCTCCACCACGTCGAGGAGCTTCGCCAGCGCCTCGTCACGCGGAATGCCGTTCTCCTGCGAACCGTCGCGGTAGCGGAACGACACCGTGCCCGCGTTCATGTCGTCGTCACCGACGATGATCATGAACGGCACCTTGAGCTTCTGATGCGTCCTGATCTTCTTCTGCATGCGGTCCGAGGAGGAGTCCACCTCGACGCGCAGGCCCTTCTTCTTCGCGTCCGCGGCGAACTTCTGGAGGTACTCCACGTGGGCGTCGCCCACCGGAATGCCGACCGCCTGGACGGGCGCCAGCCACGCCGGGAACGCGCCCGCGTAGTGCTCGAGGAGCACCGCGAAGAACCGCTCGATGCTTCCGAACAGCGCGCGGTGGATCATGACCGGGCGCTGCTTGGAGCCGTCCGCGGCCGTGTACTCCAGGTCGAAGCGCTCGGGCAGGTTGAAGTCGAGCTGGACCGTCGACATCTGCCAGGTGCGGCCGATGGCGTCCTTGACCTGGACGGAGATCTTCGGGCCGTAGAACGCCGCGCCGCCCGGGTCCGGGACCAGTTGCAGGCCCTGCTTCTCGCCGACCTGGCGCAGGGTCTCGGTGGCCTCCTCCCAGACCTCGTCGGAGCCGACGTACTTCTCCGGGTCCTTGGTGGAAAGCTCCAGGTAGAAGTCGGTCAGGCCGTAGTCGCGCAGCAGGTTCAGCACGAAGGTGAGCGTCTTGTCGAGCTCGTCGGCCATCTGCTCGCGGGTGCAGTAGATGTGCGCGTCGTCCTGGGTGAAGCCGCGGGCACGGGTCAGGCCGTGCACGACGCCCGACTTCTCGTAGCGGTAGACCGTGCCGAACTCGAAGAGCCGCAGGGGCAGTTCCCGGTACGACCGCCCGCGCGCGTCGAAGATCAGGTTGTGCATCGGGCAGTTCATGGGCTTCAGGTAGTAGTCCACGCCCTCGTCGAGCTGCATGGGCGGGTACATGCCCTCGGCGTACCAGTCCAGGTGGCCCGAGGTCTCGAAGAGCTTCCCCTTGGTCGCGTGCGGGGTGTAGACGAACTCGTAGCCCTCCTCCTCGTGGCGGCGGCGCGAGTAGTCCTCCATCACCCGGCGGATGATGCCGCCCTTGGGGTGGAAGACCGCCAGACCGGAGCCGATCTGCTCGGGGATGGAGAACAGGTCCAGCTCGTTGCCCAGCTTGCGGTGGTCGCGCTTCTCGGCCTCGGCGAGGAAGTCCAGGTGCGCCTTCAGCTCGTCCTTGGACGGCCAGGCGGTGCCGTAGATGCGCTGGAGCTGCTTGTTCTTCTCGTTGCCGCGCCAGTACGCCGAGGCGTTGCGCATCAGCTTGAACGCCGGGATCAGCCGGGTGGAGGGCAGGTGGGGACCGCGGCAGAGGTCCTTCCAGCACAGCTCGCCGGTCTTGGCGTCCAGGTTGTCGTAGATCGTCAGCTCGCCGGCGCCGACCTCGACGTCCGCTCCGTCGTCGTGCGACGCGGTGCCCTTGAGACCGATCAGCTCGAGCTTGTACGGCTCGTCGGCCAGCTCCTCGCGGGCGGCCTCGTCGGTGACGACGCGGCGGGAGAAGCGCTGGCCCCGCTTCTGGATCTCCTGCATCTTCTTCTCGATGGCCTTGAGATCCTCGGGCGTGAACGGCTTCTCGACGTCGAAGTCGTAGTAGAAGCCGTCCCTGACCGGCGGGCCGATGCCCAGCTTGGCCTCGGGGAAGATCTCCTGCACGGCCTGCGCCATGACGTGCGCGGTGGAGTGGCGCAGGATGTTGAGGCCGTCCTCGGAGGAGATCTCGACGCCCTCGACGGTCGCGCCGTCCTCGATCTCGTAGGCGAGGTCCTTGAGTTCGCCACCGACGCGCGCGGCGACGATCGAGCGCTCGCCGGCGAAGAGGTCGGCGGCCGTGGTGCCCGTCGTCACCGTGCGCTCTTCCCGCTCGGAATCGCGTTGGATGATCACACGGACGTCTGACACCGGTCTCTCCTGACTGCAGGTGGGGTGCGGCGCCATACCTGGAGCGCGCGCATGACTGGGATCGTACCGACCCCGGGCCCGTGACCGCGAAACGATTACGCAGGGTCCACGGTCGGTAGCGGTCGTCCACGTCAGTCGCGGGCGTCCCCGCCGCACGCCTCCTCGAAGCAGTCCGTGTCCTTGGCATTCTCCTGCAGCGACTTCATCAGCCGGTCCCGCTCCTCGTCGTCCACCTGCACGGGTACGACGCCGGAGGCGCCCGTGAGCCGGCGGAAGCCGCCGCGGCTCTCCAGCCGTCCGAGCACCCGCACGGGCAGTCCGACGAGGTGGGCGTGCCCGGCGATGCGGTAGTCCTCCTCGTCCAGGGTCGCGCGCACGTACGGCACTTCGGCGCCCGCGAGCACCCGCAGCCGTACGGTGCCCTCGCCGCGCGGCTGCGCTCTGCGCATCCGCACCACGGTGCCGGTGATCCGCGCGGGCACCGACGGTTCGGCGCGCAGATAGCGGGCGCCCGCCTCGCGCAGCACGGGCAGGTCGCCCGGCGAGAACTCGACGGCCTCGGCGGCGGCCGCGCAGGCCTCGGGTACGCCCGCGGCGGGCGCCCACTCGACGGCGACGCGCGCGCCCTCGGTGCCGCGGACGAGGGCGGCGACGGCCTCGGTGAGTTCACGGCTGGCGCCCGCGTGGACGGCGCCGTCGAAGGCGTCCATGGCGCCGGTGGCCCGGCGGTAGTCGACGGCCTCGCGAACGGCGTACAGGGCCTGGTGGAGGCATACGGCGAGGGGGCGTCCGGGGTCGACGGGGACGAAGGCGGTCAGGCCGCGGCCGTCGGCGGCTGAGCCGACGAGGACGTGGTCCAGGCTCGCGGCGGCCGAGCGCCGGTGGCGGGCGCCGTGGTAGCCGGCACGCGCGCGTGTGGCGAGCGCGGCGGCGAGCAGCATCTGCCGGGCGGCGCCGCGCAGCCGTTCCTCGACGGTCCAGCCGGCGGCGTCGGCCGGCCCCTCCGGCACGTCCCGCCACCAGCGGATCTCGTCGCTGGGCAGGCTGAGCGCGACCAGCACCTCGCGCGCGGAGGGCGTGCCGCTGCGGGCGAGGGCGTCCAGTGCCTCGCCGAGCAGGTCGTCGCTGTCGGGGAAGGCGCGGCTCTCGGGCACGAGCAGGCTGGTGCCGGCGCCGCCGGGGCCGGGCGGGGTCCAGCGGCCGTAGCGACCGGCGGCGCCGCCGCGCCGCTGCCAGCCGTGCCGGCGCAGCAGGGTCCCGAGGACGGCGGGGTCGACGTCGGAGGGCGCGGGAAGACGGTCGCGGTGGGCGTCGACGGGGTGCGGTCGTACCGGTCGCAGCGGCTCGTCGAGGGGGCGGTGCGTCATGGTCTGCCTCCCGTCCCGACCCGCGTCATGATCTCGCACAGGGCCCGGTCGTCGAAGATGCGCGAGGTCGGGATCCGCACGGTGGTGCGGTGCCGGCCGGTGAGGGGGTGGCCGGCGAGGTTGACCCAGTAGCAGCAGTGTCTGAGGTCGAGCCGGTCGTGGCCGGCGCGCAGCCACTGGTCCTGCGACCGGGGCACGATCATCACGACGAGGATCTTGTGCACCGAGACCGGGGTGCGGGCGAGTTTCGCCAGGTGGGCGTTGTCGAGCGTGAAGGAGAAGAACCGGCCCGGGGGGTTGGGCGGTACCTGGTAGGTGCACTTCAGCTGCACCTTGATGGTCACCTCGTCGTCGACGGTGTGTCCGGGGGCGCTGTGGCTGACGTGCCAGTCGATGCCGTTGTCGGGGAAGGGCTGCGACAGCGAGCAGCCGGCCGCCGCGGCGACCGCGTGCAGATAGCCCACCTGAAGTGTCTCCATGCAGGCGGTGGTGGCGAGGGTGCCCCGTGGGGCGCTCGCGCGCTCGGGCAGCAGCCCGCCCCGCTCGGGCTGCGCCATCACCATGACCAACAGCCTTCCACGAATTGGTGTATCCCCGCTGCGAACCCGTGAACTGCAAAGACCCGCACTCCTGTTGTGTCCTTCCGGCGTACGGCGCAAACAGCCCGGGTATCACCAAACGGGCAGAAGGCGAACGCAGGAGAGGCCGCGTCAGCTGCCCTGGTGGATCGAGGAGTTGTGGGCGTATGACGTGCTGGTACGAGGGGCCTCTGGCCGCGTTCGACACGGAGACGACGGGCGTCGACGTCGAGACCGACCGCATCGTGTCGGCCGCCGTGGTCGTCCAGGACGCCCCGGGCTTCCGGCCGCGGGTTCACCGCTGGCTGGTGAACCCGGGCGTGCCGGTTCCGGAGGCGGCGACGGCGGTGCACGGGCTGACCGACGAGCATCTCCAGCGCAGCGGGCGCTGGCCGGCGCCGGTGATGTACGAGTTGGCCGAGGAGCTGGCGGAGCAGGCCGCCCTGGGGCGGCCGCTGGTGGTGATGAACGCGCCGTTCGATCTGACGCTGCTGGACCGGGAGTTGCGCCGACATCGGGCCTCGTCGCTGGAGCGCTGGTTCGAGGCGTCGCCGCTGCGGGTGCTGGATCCGCGGGTGCTGGACAAGCATCTCGACCGCTACCGCAAGGGCAGGCGCACCCTCACCGACCTGTGCGCGCACTACGGCGTGGCCTTGCAGGACGCGCACGACGCGGCGGCGGACGCCCTGGCCGCGCTCGAGGTGGTCCGCGCGCTCGGCCGCCACTTCGCGGCCCGCCTGGAGCGGCTGACCCCGGCGGAACTGCACACGCTGCAGACGGGATGGCACGCGGCGCAGGCCCGCGGTCTTCAGGCGTGGTTCGCGCGCAGCGGGACGGAGGAGACGGTGGACCCGTCGTGGCCGCTGCGTCCGGACCTGCCGGCGGCGGCCGCGTAGGCATGTGAAAAGGCCGGTCCGCCTGTGCGGACCGGCCTTACCCGGTGGGCGATACTGGGTTCGAACCAGTGACCTCTTCGGTGTGAACGAAGCGCTCTCCCACTGAGCTAATCGCCCGGGAACGCACTGAACCATACAGGCCTGCGGGGCGTTCGTTCAAACCGCTTCCAGGCGGGCGGCCAGTCCGCGTCGTCCGGCTCGCATCATCAGCCGGTGGTTCGCGCGAAAGAGGGGCCGGCCGGGCACGGCGAACCGCCTGAGCAGCGGTTTGTTCACGTGGACGATCTGGTCGTAGCGGGCGAGGGTGCCGGTGCCGTGCGCGGTGAGCGTCCAGCGTGCCCAGCCGTCGACGTCCCCGGTGAGCGCGACCTCCAGGACTCCGGCGGCCGGGTCGCGGCGTACCTCGCGCGCGGTGAAGGTCAGGTCGTAGGGCAGGAGGGAGCGGATCCGGATGACGCCGGTCGCCGGGTCGGTCCGGGTCACCTCGCGCACCTGCCGCCACCAGCGCGGGCAGTCCTCGACCCGCTCCAGCGCCCGGTAGACGGCGTCGGGCGGTGCGGGCAGGGTCCACCGGGTGCGGAAGCGGTAGTGGGTCCAGTCCATGGCACGAGTCTGGCCCGGACGCCCGCCGGATCGGGACCTCTCCTTCCGTACCCCTGAAGAAAAGTGACGGCGTTTTGGAAAAACGTCCGGTGATTTCCTCCGGAGGCGACGTCCGGAACTTCTCCCGGAATAGGACATAGTCCCGGAAGTCGGCCTTCTCCTTGATCCTCAAATACTTCTTCGGGAAGAACGGGACGGGGGTGGTCGACTTCTCGGCGCATGCGCCGGCGCTCCGCTCAGAAGTAACGGATCGTCACCGCGCTCTCTGGCACCCCACGCATACGCCGGCGGCCCGTCCGCGTGATCGCAGACGGGCCGCCGGTTCCGGGTGGGCGATACTGGGTTCGAACCAGTGACCTCTTCGGTGTGAACGAAGCGCTCTCCCACTGAGCTAATCGCCCGGGCACAGAGAGAACATTACCGCATGTCAGAGGATGCCCGGGACCACTGCCCGGCGAGCACCCGGCCGCCACCCGCCGCGCTCAGCGGCCGCCGACGTCCCAGGGCGGCACCAGGCCGAACCTCCAGACGTACACCCCGACCAGCGCGGCGACGATCACCAGGCCGATCAGGGTAAGCGCGATGTTGCGGCGGCGCACCTCGGGGTCGAGGGCCTGCTGCGCCGCCTCGGTGACCTTCCGCTTGGTCCAGCGCAGCACGATCTGGGCCCAGACGAACTCGGTGGCCCAGATCGCCATACCGCCGAAGATCACCAGCCAGCCCGGTCCGGGCAGCGCGAGCATGACGACGCCGGCGATCACGACCAGGAGTCCGGCGAGGAAGATCCCCGCCTGCCAGCCCAGGTGCAGCACGCGGCGTGACCGGACGAACGCGGGAGCCCGCGACCCCAGCCCCCGCCGGTCCCGCGCCTCGTCCGCCTCCGCCTCGGCCTTCGCTCGTCCCGGCGCCTCGGCCGGCTCCTCCGGTCCGTCACTCCCCGTATTCATACGATTCAACCGTACCGGACGAGAATCCGGTCACCGGAATGGGCGTACCGTACGAACACACCCTCGGCCGGAAGAGTTACGTAAAGGCAAGCAAAACACTCAGAGGGGTTTACAACGGCACCGTAGGTGGCATGTCGATTTCGCCGACGTGCGAATCCCCGAGCGCACACTGAGCGAAAGGCCATGGCGCTTATGAACACCACGGTCAGCTGCGAGCTGCACCTGCGCCTCGTTGTATCGAGCGAGTCCTCTCTGCCTGTCCCCGCAGGCCTGCGGTACGACACGGCCGACCCCTACGCCGTGCACGCCACCTTCCACACCGGAGCCGAGGAGACCGTCGAGTGGGTGTTCGCCCGCGACCTCCTCGCCGAGGGGCTTCACCGACCCACGGGTACCGGAGACGTCCGTGTCTGGCCTTCGCGCAGCCATGGCCAGGGCGTCGTGTGCATCGCCCTGAGCTCTCCGGAGGGCGAAGCCCTGCTCGAGGCCCCTGCGCGGGCCCTGGAGTCCTTCCTGAAGCGAACGGACGCGGCCGTGCCCCCCGGCACGGAGCACCGGCACTTCGATCTGGATCAGGAGCTGTCGCACATCCTCGCGGAGAGTTAGGAGCCGGCTCGTCGAAACCCTTCAAGCTGCCCGTCGCCGTCCACTCGGGGAGACGGCTCGGGCCAGGACAACCGCATACGCGAACACACCGGCACCGGTCTCCCGCGGGGGCTGGTGCCGGTGTGCTCGCGTGGCCGCCGCGGCGGCGCCGTGAGCTGCTCGGGGGCGCGTGGAGCCACTACCATCGGCCTGCATCGGCGGGCGTGTGCCCGATCCCCAGGCCAGGGAGCGAAACGTGCTGATCACCCACGACACCCGGTGCGCGCTGGACACCGTGGTGGATCTGGTGAACACCGCACCGGAGGACGACGGGGCACCGGACGGGCTGGCGGACGTCGCGGCGCTCGCGGATTTCGTGGCGAACCACAAGATGAGCGATGTGGGTGTGCTGTCGGAGTTCGATCTCTCCGCGGTGCGCAGGATCCGCGGCCGGTTCGCGGGGATCTTCGCGGCCCCGGACTGCCGGACGGCCGCGGGCATGATCAACGAGCTGGTGGCCGCCGCGGGCACCACGCCCCGCCTGACGGACCACGACGGGTACGACTGGCACGTGCACTACTTCGCGCCCGGTGCCTCCGTGGCCGATCACCTGGCCGCCGACTGCGGGATGGCGCTCGCGTTCTTCGTGGTGGCCGGGGAGCGGGAGCGGCTGCGGCGCTGCGAGGCTCCCGACTGCCGGCGTGCCTTCGTCGATCTGTCCCGCAACCGCTCGCGGCGGTACTGCGACAGCCGTACGTGCGGCAACCGTCTGCATGTGGCCGCCTACCGGGCGCGCCGCAAGGAGGCGGCAGGCTGAGCGGGGGGCCGGGTGACGGACCTGTCCGGGCCGTCCCGCTGCCGTGTCGATGGTTGTCGTGGTCCCCGGCGGGTGACGCCGAGGACCCACGGATACGGCTCACAGCAACAGCAGGTCGTGCAACGAAGCCATGAGCAGCAGACACCCGATCACCGCAAGGAAGATCATCAGCGGCGGCTGGGAAAGGGCGAAGAGACATCCGCGCGGCTCGTCCTGAGGCGGCGCGGACTCGCTCTGTGTCGTGTCCACCATCTCGGGGCGATGATGGCGCAGCCGCCGCTGCTGACGCGGTCAACACACCAGGATTGTGCGGGAGTCAGCTGGATTCCGTGATCTTCGGTCCGCTTCGGCGCGGACCGTGATCACTTACGGGCGCACCCATGATCACCGTCATATGCCGTGCTTCTTCAGGATCGCCTCGATGTCGCTGAAGTCGTCCTCGCTCCCGGACGCCGCCGGAGCCACCGCTCCCCGCTCCGCCGTCCGGGTCGTCTCCTTGCGCTCCTTGCGCGTGCCGCCGCGGCGGCGCTCCACCGCCCGGGTCGTCGCGAAGAGCAGCCAGGCGGCGCCGAGCAGGCCGAATCCCGCCCAGGCGGTCGGGCTGAAGGCGGTGTCGGCCAGCCAGCCGACGATGCCGGTCATCGCCAGGCCGACCGGGACCAGGGAGTAGGCGGCGATACGGGCCGCGGCGAGGAAGCGCCGCCGGTAGGCCGTGACGGCGGCGATGCCCAGGCCGGCCGCGGAAACGGCGGAACATACGGTCTCGGCGATCATCCGGTCCTCCAGGCAGGCTCACCGGTCGGGGTGGTTCGTCCCTTCCATCCTGCACCGCCCACCGCCGGGGAGGCCATGTTCCGGGCGGACTTCAGGGAGATCTCCGGGTCGCCTCCTCCGCAGGTCCCGGTGGGGCGTACGACGTGTGATCCCGGTTGGGGCGCCCGCGGCCGGCCTGGGAGACTGTCCCCATGAGCGACTCCTCCCCCGCGCACACCCCCGTCCCGGTCCTCGACGTCTGGTGCGAGCTCCAGTGCCCCGACTGCCGTACCGCGCTCGACGACCTGCGTGCCCTGCGCGCCCGGTACGGCGACCGGCTGGAGTTGCGGCTGCGGCACTTCCCGCTGGAGAAGCACCAGCACTCCTTCGCCGCCGCGCAGGCCGCGGAGGAGGCCGCCGAGCAGGGGCAGGGGTGGCCGTACGTGGAGGCGGTGCTGGGCCGGGTCGAGCGGCTGGCCCGCGAGGGCGAGCCCGTCCTGATCGAGGTGGCCCGTGAACTGGGCCTGGACGCCGAGGAGTTCGACACCGCGCTGATCGACGGCCGGCACATCCTGATCGTCGACGCCGACCAGGCCGAGGGCAAGGCGATCGGCGTGACCGGCACGCCGACGTACGTGGTCGGGGGCGAGCGCCTGGACGGCGGCAAGAGCCAGGAGGGGCTGCGCGAGCGCGTCGAGGAGATCGTGGACCGGCTGCTGGCCGAGGCCGGGCAGGGGAACTGACCGGCCCGGCCCGTCCGTCGCCGCTGTTCTCACGGAGTGCCGCAGCGGTTCCTCAGAGCAGTTCCTTGTAGACGGCGCGCAGCACGGGCCGGTAGCCGAGGGACTCGTACAGCCGCTCGGCCGGGGTGTTGCCCGCGAAGACGTTGAGGCCCAGGACGCGTCTGCCCGCGGCCAGCGCCTGGGTCTCGGCCAGCAGCATCAGGGAGCGGCCGTGGCCCCGGCCGCGGAAGCGCTCGTCGGCCTCGACGTCGTAGACGAAGGCCCGCTCCTCGGTGACCGCCACCCACAGGGTGCCGACCGGGGTGCCCTCGTGCTCCAGGACGCTGAGCACCATGCCCGGAGTGTCGGGGCCCTGGGGCAGCAGCCGGGCGTGGTCCTCCTCCGACTTGGCCCGTGCCTCGTCGGCGGGCACACCTCGGTCGATCCAGCTCTGCGCGTAGCCGAGCTTGCCGTGTTCGAGCCACGGGCCGTACTCGGCCGGGGTCATGGGCCTGCCCCGGCTGCCGGCGGGCAGTTCGGGCGCGCCGGCGTCCAGCCGCTTCTCCATGGCACGGTTGCGTTCGACGTAGCCGAGCGTCGTGACCAGCCGGACCGCGGCCTCGGCGTCGGCGGGCACGGCGGCCTCGATCCGCTTGCAGCCCCAGCCGCGCGCCACCTCCTCGGCGGCGAGCGCGGCCACCGTGCCGCGGCCCCGGCGGCGGTCCGGTTCGTCGATGTGCAGGTCGAGGACCCTGGCGACGGCGGGCCCGAAGACGGGGTGCGTGGCGAGGTGTATCCCGCCGACCGGGCGGCTGTTCACGCACACCTGGTAGCGGCGTGAACGGGTTCCGTCGGCGTTCTGCTGCAGCGGCTCGGTCGGCCGCAGGGTCGTGGTCATCAGGGATGTTCTACCCGCTGCGAGACGGCACGGCAGCCGATTATGGGCCGCCTGTGCGGGTCCGGACCGCCGTGTCCAGGGTCTTTCGTTTGGATCAGGCCGGATCAGGGAGCGGGGTCTGGTGCCGTGGATCGCAAGACGGAGGAGGGCGGCAGGGCGGAGCCCTGCCAACCGACGACAACGCCGCTGGGGGTACCCCCTGCTCGAAGAGCTCGGGGGAGCGGCACCAGGGCCCGCGAGCCCGGCATGATCCAAACGAGAGGCCCTGGCTAGGGGCAATACCGATGACTTATGTAGCACTTCGAGGCTCTGACGTGCGGAAACGCCTTCGCCCGGAGCGTCAGTAGCCGCTTAAGTCACTGGCATTGTGGCTAGGGGTCCAGTCGGTGGGCCGAGCGTTCGTCGAAGATCCGCATGGCCTTGGCGGTCACCGGGCCCGGGGCGTCCGGCAGTTCGCGGTCGTCGACGCGGTGCACGGCCTGGATGTCGCGCAGGGTGGAGGTGAGGAAGACCTCCTCGGCCCGGCCCAGGACGTCCAGCGGCAGGTCGGTCTCCTTCGCGCCCGTCCACTCGATCGCGAGGGCGCGTGTGATCCCGGCGAGGCAGCCGGAGGCGAGCGGCGGGGTGTGGACCTCCCCGTCGAGGACGACGAAGACATTGGAGCCGGTGCCCTCGCAGAGCCGTCCGACGGTGTTGCCGAACAGGGCCTCGGTGGCGCCGTGTTGGTGGGCGCGGGCGAGCGCGACGACGTTCTCGGCGTACGAGGTGGTCTTCAGGCCGGTGAGCGCGCCGCGCTCGTTGCGGGTCCAGGGCACCGTGACGACGGCGGTGGAGTCGGGGCGGCGGGTGGTCTCGCCGAGGGCGATCAGCAGTGTCGGGCCCTGGTCCCCGCGGTCGGAGCCGAGGGGTCCCTGACCGCCGGTGTAGGTGATGCGCAGCCGGCCCAGCGGCATCGGGTTGGCCTCGAGCACGGCGGCGCAGGCGCGGCGCACCTCGTCGTGGTCGGGGTCGGGCAGGCCGAGGCCACGGGCGGACCGGGTGAGCCGGTCCAGGTGGCGGGTGAGCGCGAACGGCTTGCCGTCGAGCGCCTTCACCGTCTCGAAGATGCCGTCGCCCACGGTCAGCCCGTGGTCGAACGCGGAGACACGGGCGGACTCGATGTCCCGCAGCGCGCCGTCGAGCCAGATCTTCACCGTTGCAGTCCCTCTCCACTTTCCTCGTACGTGCCTGACGCTACCGCGAGCAGCCGGGCCGCCTTCAGCTCGGTCTCCCGCCACTCGCCCTCGGGGTCCGAGTCCCAGGTGATCCCGGCACCGGCGCCGAAACGCAGGACGGGCGTGTCGGCGGCGCGGTCGATCCAGAAGGTACGTATGCCGACGGCCAGCTCGCCCGTACCGCGGTCGGCGTCGACCCAGCCGATGCCGCCGCAGTAGGGACCGCGGGGCGCGGTCTCCAGGGCGTCGATGATCCTGAGGGCGCTCGACTTGGGGGCTCCGGTGATCGAGCCGGCCGGGAAGGCCGCGTCGAGCAGTTCGGGCCAGCCCGCGCCCTCGCACAGCTCGCCGCGGACCGTGGAGACGAGGTGGACCAGTCCGGGGTGCTTCTCGACGACGCACAGGTCGGGGACGGTGACGCTGCCGGTGGCGCAGACACGCCCGATGTCGTTGCGGACCAGGTCCACGATCATCACGTTCTCGGCGTAGTCCTTGTCCAGGAGTTCCGCCTCCGTGCGGGCGGTGCCCTTGATCGGGCCGGACTCGACGGTCCGGCCGTCACGGCGCAGGAAGAGCTCGGGGGACGCGGTGGCGATCTCCACCCCGTGTTCGGGCAGGCGAATCGTTCCCGCATACGGTGCCGGATTGCCGCGGGCCAGTACGGCGGTCAGGGCGTCCACGTCGGCCTCCGGGGCGACCGGCGCGCCGAGCACGCGGCAGAGGTTCACCTGGTAGACCTCGCCGGTCGCGATGTGCTCGCGGATGCGGCGCACGCCGGCCGTGTACGCGGCGTGGTCGAGGGAAGAGGTCCAGTCACCGGCCGCCGGGCCGCGCCACCGGCCCGGGACGGGAGCGGGGACGGGTTCCTCCCGCACGTCACGGAAGCGGGCGCAGGTCAGCCGGCCCTCGTAGTCCGCGGCGACGGCCCAGAAACCGCTGGAGTCCAGGGCCGCGGGATCGCTGGTGACATCGGTCAGGCCGGTGGCGACACGGTCGCCGAAACGGGCAAGAGGAGACAGGTCGAGCACGCCGTCGAGTCTATGGCGGGCGCCGTCCCGGGCGGTCCGGGCGTGTCGTTCCGGGCCCCCGGCCGGGTCGCCGGGCGGACGCAGCGCAGCACGCTGCGCAAACGCGTTTTTGTACTGGCCCGGGAATCCGCTAGAGTTCAACACGTCGCCGGGCCGCGCAAGCGGACCGAAACGACAGGCGGACGTAGCTCAGTTGGTAGAGCGCAACCTTGCCAAGGTTGAGGTCGCGAGTTCGAGCCTCGTCGTCCGCTCGTAGGAAGAGGGGATCTCCCGGATCCCCTGTACTCCTGGTGGAGTGGCCGAGAGGCGAGGCAACGGCCTGCAAAGCCGTCTACACGGGTTCAAATCCCGTCTCCACCTCCAAGGACGATTAGCTCAGCGGGAGAGCGCTTCCCTGACACGGAAGAGGTCACTGGTTCAATCCCAGTATCGTCCACTGGATCTGCCGAAGATCCTTACCCGCGCGATTAGCTCAGCGGGAGAGCGCTTCCCTGACACGGAAGAGGTCACTGGTTCAATCCCAGTATCGCGCACAGGGATCGTGATCCTTACCCGTGATCATGATCTTGAGGACGATTAGCTCAGCGGGAGAGCGCTTCCCTGACACGGAAGAGGTCACTGGTTCAATCCCAGTATCGTCCACACACCAGGAAGACCCCGGCCGTCGCGTGCGGCCGGGGTCTTCGTCGTTCCACGCGACCGGGGCCGGACCGCCGGGGCGCAAGACAATGCCGGCGCAGCTCCCCAGCTGCGCCGGCATTCTGCCGTCCGCCGCACCCCCGTCCCCACGGGGTTTCATGGGTGGATGTCCCCGCCCGGACCGCTCTTCCGGGCCTGGGGTCGCCGCTCAGCGCCCCAGCATCACACCCACGGACGACGCCTGTGTGGCCACTGTGTTCCAGCCGTCGAAGACGAGCAGGAGCAGGGCCGCCAGGGGAAGGGCCATCAGCGTCGCCACCAGGGGGTGGCGGCGGCCCGTACGGTGGGGGCGCGTGAGGCGCTCCTGGGTGCGGAGCAGCGTCCGCGGTGCCGTCAGGGCCATGGTCCCTCTCCTGACCGTCTTGGTTGTCGTTGGCAGCGGCGGGTACTTGACCTCGGGGGACGAGTGCCGCACCCGCCGCTTGACCTCAAATCTAGGCGCGCGGCGTATCCGGGGCGTCATGCCCTCGTACCGATTGGAGGGCCTCCCGGAGGATGAGCCGTGAGCCGGGGACTACTCCCCTGGGTGGAGACATGGCTCCGGGCCTCGGGGTCTTCCCGGAGGGGTCGCCCGCGGCACCGCCGCCCCCACCGGTCCGCCGGACGAGCCGCCCCCGCTGTGCGTGACTTCGCTCACCTCGACCGCACCCCGGCGCGGGGCCTGCTCCCCCCGGCGGCGGGGCCCGTCCACCCCCGGCCCTCACGGCCGCCCAGCACAGGTCCAACCTCCTTCCCCCGGAGGGCGGTTGGGATCTTGCAGCACCCCAAAACGGGCTATCCCCAAGCATGTTGACCGCGTGTCAAATCCGCTGTCTCGCGCGGACAATCGATGGGGTCGAGAGGGCGCGGCCTCTGCGCGCCGGCGGTCCCGGATACGTAAGCTGTGGCTCGTCACAGGGACCGGGCAGCGGGGATGAACATGGCGATGATGCGCCTGAGGCGCGAGGACCCGCGCGTCGTCGGCTCGTTCAGGCTTCACCGACGGCTCGGCGCGGGCGGGATGGGCGTGGTCTACCTGGGCTCCGACCGGAAGGGCCAGCGCGTGGCGCTGAAGGTCATCCGGCCGGATCTGGCGGAGGACCAGGAGTTCCGCTCGCGGTTCGCGCGCGAGGTCTCGGCGGCGCGGCGGATCCGGGGCGGGTGCACGGCGCGGCTGGTGGCCGCGGACCTGGAGGCGGACCGGCCGTGGTTCGCCACGCAGTACGTGCCCGGGCCCTCCCTGCACGACAAGGTGGCCGAAGAGGGTGCCCTGTGCGCGGCGGAGACGGCGGCGATCGGGGCCGCGCTGTCCGAGGGACTGGTCGCCGTGCACGAGGCCGGGGTGGTGCACCGGGATCTCAAGCCCTCCAACATCCTGCTGTCCCCCAAGGGGCCGCGGATCATCGACTTCGGCATCGCGTGGGCGACCGGCGCCTCCACGCTCACGCACGTCGGCACGGCGGTCGGCTCTCCGGGCTTCCTCGCCCCGGAGCAGGTGCGCGGCGCCGCGGTCACTCCGGCCACCGACGTGTTCTCGCTGGGGGCGACCCTGGCCTACGCGTCGACGGGTGACTCGCCGTTCGGGCACGGCAGTTCCGAGGTGATGCTGTACCGCGTGGTGCACGAGGAGCCGCAGCTGCACGGCGTGCCGGACGCGCTCGCTCCGCTGGTCCGGGCGTGTCTGGCGAAGGACCCCGAGGAGCGGCCCACCACGCTGCAGTTGTCGCTGCGGCTGAAGGAGATCGCCGCGCGCGAGGCGCAGGACCTGGACGAGGCGCGGCCCCCCGCGCCGCGTGGAGCGGAGGCCGACCGGTCGACCGGTCCCCTGGTCGACAGCTATCCGGGACGCCGGCGAACCGGTCAGCCCGAGCAGGCACGGGGCCGGCGGCGTCCGCCGGGCACCCCCGCCCCACAGGGCTCGGTGCCTCCGTCGCGGGGCGGCACGTCATCCCGCACGGGCGGCTCGTCCCGGGGCGGCGGTCCCTCCCGTACGGGCGGTTCGCGCCCGGCACCGGCGTCCCGGGGCGGTTCGCGCTCGGGCAGCGGCAGCCGTCCGGTGCGGCGTGACGGCGCCGGGCGGACGGGACCGCGGGGCACGTCGAGCGGCCTGCGGCCCGCCAATCCGAGGCTGCTGCGGCAGCGTCTGATCGTGTTCGTGGTGGTGACGCTGCTGGTCGCGCTCGGCATCGCGGCGGCGCAGGGCTGCCAGGGGCCCGCGCGGGGGCTGGGCGGCGACGGCCACGGTGTCCGGGAGCAGCGGCACGCGCAGGCGACGGAGGCACCGTCGCCACGGCAGCCGTAGGGGCCGGCGGGAGTCGCCGGGGACGATCTCGGGCGTCGGGCCGTCGGCGGTGGGGGCGTCGGGCGTCGGGCGTCGGGCGTCGGGCGGGGTCCAACGCTCGTCGGGCACGTTGGGCGGCGGGTCCTACGGCCCGTCGGGCAGAGTCCACATCTTGTCGGGCGGGGTGTACGGCTGAAGGCGACCCGTCGCCACCGCGTGAAAGACGACCGCAGCCGCTGCGACTGTTCGGGCCGGCGGGAGCCGTCACGGACGATCCCGGGCGCCCGGCGGTCCCACGGCTCGTCAAGCTGGTCGGGCCGGACGCCGACCCGTCCGGCAAGGCCTACGGCCAAGGACGACCCGTCGCCCCGTGAAAAGCGACCGCGACCTCGGCGGACGTAGAACCGGCGGAAGCCGCCACGGACGATCCCGGGCGCCCGGCGGTCCCAGACCTCGTCACGCCGGACGCCGACTCGTCTGGCAGGGCCTACGGCTGAGGACGACCCGTCGCCGCGTGGAAAACGACCGCGACCACGGCGGACACAGAACCGGCGGAAGCCGCCACGGACGATCCCGGGCGCCCGGCGGTCCCAGACCTCGTCACGCCGGACGCCGACTCGTCTGGCAGGGCCTACGGCTGAGGACGACCCGTCGCCGCGTGGAAAACGACCGCGGAGGCCGTGGAGGCCGGCGGGAGCCGCCACGGACGTCGGGCCGGGCGGCGCCTCGTTGGGCGGGGTCTATGGCTGAGGACGGCCCGTCGTCACCGCGTAGAAGGCGACCGCGGCCGCGGCGCCCACGTTGAGGGAGTCGACGCCGTGCGACATGGGGATGCGGACCCACTCGTCGGAGGCGGCCAGGGCCCGGCGGGACAGGCCGGCGCCCTCGGCGCCGAGCATCAGCGCGACCCGGTCCATCCGGTGCGGGGCGGCCTCGTCCAGGGTTTTGGCCTTCTCGTCGGGGGTGAGGGCGAGCAGCGTGAAACCGGCCTCGCGGACCGCGTCCAGGCCCCTCGGCCAGGTGTCGAGACGGGCGTACGGCACGGAGAAGACCGCGCCCATGGAGACCTTCACGCTGCGGCGGTAGAGCGGGTCGGCGCAGTCCGGGGAGAGCAGGACCGCGTCCATGCCGAGGGCGGCGGCGGAGCGGAAGATGGCGCCGATGTTGGTGTGGTCGTTGACGGATTCCATGACCACGACCCGGCGGGCCGTCCGCAGCACCTCGGCCGCGGTGGGCAGCGGCTTGCGCTGCATGGAGGCGAGGGCGCCGCGGTGCACGTGGTAGCCGGTGACCCGTTCGGCGAGTTCCGGGCTCACCACGTGGACGGGTGCGGTGAGTTCGTCGATGACGTCGCGCATCGCGTCGACCCACTTCGCGGACAGCAGCATCGAGCGCATCTCGTACCCGGCGTCCCTGGCCCGGCGGATGACCTTCTCGCCCTCGGCGATGAACAGGCCCTCGGCGGGTTCGCGCCTGCGGCGCAGCTCCACGTCGGTCAGGTCCGTGTAGTCGCGCAGGCGCGGGTCGTCGGGGTCCTCGACGGTGATGAGATCGGCCACGGGTGATACTGCCTTGTCCTGGTGATGGTGCGGGCGGCTCGGGTGGGCGGGGGTCACTCTTCGGTGCGCGGGCCCACCGCGACGACCTCGCCGATGACGATGACGGCCGGCGGCCTCACGTCCTGCGCGCGTACGGTCTCGGCGACCGTCGCGAGGGTCGCGTCCACCCGGCGCTGGGCGGCCGTCGTACCCTCCTGGACCAGGGCGACCGGGGTGTCGGGGGACTTGCCGTGGGCCATGAGCGTCTCGGCGATCCTGCCGATCTTGTCGACGCCCATCAGGACGACGAGCGTGCCGGTGAGCCTGGCCAGGGACGGCCAGTCGACCAGGGAACGCTCGTCGTCGGGCGCCACGTGCCCGCTGACCACGGTGAACTCGTGGGCGACCCCCCGGTGGGTGACCGGAATGCCGGCCGCGCCCGGGACCGAGATCGAGCTGGAGATGCCGGGGACGACCGTGCAGGGAACGCCGGCCTCGGCGAGCGCCTGGAGTTCCTCCATGCCCCGGCCGAAGACGTACGGGTCGCCGCCCTTGAGCCGGACCACCGACTTGCCCTGCTTGGCGTGCTCGATGAGGGCGTTGTTGATCGCCTCCTGGGCCATGAAGCGGCCGTAGGGGATCTTCGCCGCGTCGATCACCTCGACGTGCGGCGGGAGTTCGGCGAGCAGGTCCCGCGGGCCGAGCCGGTCGGCTATGACGACGTCGGCCTCGGCGAGCAGCCGGCGCCCGCGGACCGTGATCAGGTCCGGGTCGCCGGGGCCGCCGCCGACCAGGGCGACGCCGGGGGTGCGGGTGCGGTGGTGCGGGGCGACCAGCGTGCCGTCGCGCAGGCCCTCCACGACCGCGTCGCGGATGGCCGCGGTGTGCCGGGGGTCGCGGCCGCTCGCGCTGGTGGTGAGCACGGCGACCGTGACGCCCTCGCTGTGGCCGGTGGCCGGGGTCCAGGCGGTCGCGACGTCGGCGTCGTCGGAGCGGACGCACCACACGCGCAGACGCTCCGCCTCGGCCGAGGCGCGCGTGTTGGCGTCGTGGTCGCTGGTGGCGATCAGGGCGTACCAGGCGTCGGCGAGGTCGCCGTCCTCGTAGGGCCGCCGCCTCCAGGTGATCTCGCCCGTGTCCGCCATCGCCTCCACGGAGGGGGTGGCCTCGGGCGACACGAGGACGACGTCCGCGCCCGCCGAGACGAGCGCCGGGAGGCGGCGCTGGGCGACCTGCCCCCCGCCGAGGACGACCACACGGCGGCCGGTCAGGCGGAGGCCTACGGGGTAGGCGGGGTGTTCGGCCATGAGGCGAGCTCCTCTTGCGGCGGCGGTGCGATAGCCCTGACGTGCGGATTTTACGCGGTCGGGGGATGCGGCGGCCTGGGCGTCCGGTGGCTGGGCGGCGTGACCGGGTCCCGGCCATGGGCACCACCGCGGCACGTTGTGGACGGACCATGGGTCCGGTCCGTCCACAAGCGCGGCCGGCGACCGGGGAATCGTGGATTCCGCGCGGCTACTTCTCCGTCACTCCCGCCGAGTCGAACGTGGCCACCTCGTGCATCGCCCGGGCCGTGCTCTGCACCAGCGGCAGGGCGAGCAGCGCGCCCGTGCCCTCGCCGAGGCGCAGGTCGAGGTCGACCAGAGGGCGCAGGCCGAGCTTGTTGAGGGCGGCGACGTGGCCCGGTTCGGCGCTGCGGTGGCCGGCGATGCAGGCCGCCAGCACCTCGGGGGCGATGGCGCGGGCGACCAGGGCGGCGGCGCCGGCGCTGACGCCGTCCAGGATGACCGGCGTGCGCAGGGAGGCGCCGCCCAGCAGCAGACCGACGATGGCCGCGTGCTCGAAGCCGCCGATCGCGGCGAGCACGCCGATGGGGTCGGCCGGGTCCGGCTGGTGCAGTTCCAGTGCGCGGCGGACCACATCGGTCTTGCGGGTCAGGGTCTCGTCGTTGATGCCCGTGCCCCGGCCGGTGACTTCTGCGGGATCGGCGCCCGTGAAGACGGAGATGAGGGCGGCGGACGCGGTGGTGTTGGCGATGCCCATCTCACCGGTGAGCAGCGCCTTGTTCCCGGCCGCCACCAGGTCGCGGGCGGTCTCGATGCCGACCTCGATGGCCTGCTTGGCCTCCTCGCGGGTCATCGCGGGACCGGTGGTCATGTCGGAGGTGCCCGCGCGGACCTTGCGGGGCAGCAGGCCCGGCGTGGCCGGGAGGTCGGCGGCGACGCCCACGTCGACGACGCAGACCTCGGCGCCCACCTGTCCGGCGAAGGCGTTGCAGACCGCTCCCCCGCCGAGGAAGTTGGCCACCATCTGGGCGGTGACCTCCTGCGGCCAGGGGGTGACGCCCTGGGCGTGCACTCCGTGGTCGCCGGCGAAGACCGCGACGGCCGCGGGCTCGGGGATCGGCGGCGGGCACTGGCGGGACAGGCCGCACAGCTGGGCGGAGATGATCTCCAGCATGCCGAGCGCGCCGGCCGGCTTGGTCATCCGCTTCTGCCGCTCCCAGGCCTCGCCGAGCGCCTTGGCGTCCAGCGGGCGGATCTGCGCGACGGTCTCGGCGAGCAGGTCGTGCGGGTCCTCGCCGGGCAGGGCGCGACGGCCGTACGTCTCCTCGTGCACCACCCAGGACAGCGGGCGGCGCTTGGACCAGCCGGCCTGCATCAGCTCGGGCTCGTCCGGGAACTCGTCGACGTAGCCCACGCACAGGTAGGCGACGATCTCCAGGTGCTCGGGCAGGCCGAGGGCGCGGACCATCTCGCGCTCGTCGAAGAAGCTCACCCAGCCGACGCCGAGGCCTTCCGCGCGGGCCGCGAGCCAGAGGTTCTCGACCGCGAGCGCGGAGGAGTACGGCGCCATCTGCGGCTGGGTGTGGCGGCCCAGGGTGTGCCGGCCGCCGCGGGTCGGGTCGGCGGTGACGACGATGTTCACCGGGGTGTCGAGGATGGCCTCGATCTTCAGTTCCTTGAACTGCTTCGCCCGGCCCTTGGGCAGCGACTTGGCGTACGCCTCGCGCTGGCGCATGGCCAGCTCGTGCATCGCCTGCCTGGTTTCGGCGGAGCGGATGACGACGAAGTCCCAGGGCTGCGAGTGGCCCACGGACGGTGCCGTGTGAGCGGCTTCCAGGACGCGCAGCAGCACCTCGTGCGGGATGGGGTCGCCGCGGAAGCCGTTGCGGATGTCGCGGCGCTCGCGCATCACCTTGAGCACGGCCTCGCGCTCGGCGTCGTCGTAGCCGGGCGCGGCCGGGCCGGTGGGCCGCGACGCCTCCGCCTCCGCGGCCGCGTTCTCCTCCGGGGTCCCCTCCGGGTCGGCGCCGTGGGTGTCCAGGTCGTCCGCGTGCTGGACGGCCTCGGGCGCGGGCTCCTCGCTCGACGCGGCGGCGTCGCCGTCGCGGGGTGCGGGGACCGTGACGGCGGGCTCCTCCGGGGCAAGTTGGTCCGCCGGGACGACGATGGGGTGCGGCGGGGTCGGGGCCAGGTGCGGGGTGGTGGGCACCGAGCCCTCGACGGGCACGAACTCTCCGAGGGTCTGGCCGGGCTGCGGCTGAAGGGGGACGCCGGGGCGGAGGGGTGCGCCGTGGGCGTGCTCGCCGGGGGTCCGGTCCGCGGGCGGCGTCGCCGCGTCCGGCTGGGCGGGCTGGGTCCCGGCTGTTTCGGCGCTCGTGGGGTCGGCGGCGTCGGCGGGCTGGAGCGCGTCCGGATCCTGGACGGCGGGGTCCGCGATGTGAGCCGCTGCGGGTACGGCGGCGGCACCGGCCGCCTCCTGCGGGCCGGGCTCCACGGCTGCGAGCGCCTCCGGCGAAGCCGGCTGCTCCACGACGGCGACGGGCGTCGCGGTGGCGTCGGCGGGAGCCGCCGGGGCGGGCGTGGTCCCGGGGGCGTCGGCGGCCTGGGCCCGCGGCCGCGCGGGCCCGGTCGGCTCATCTGCCGCGACGGTGGCGTCGGCGGAGTCGCCGGTCTCCGGGGTGTGAGCGGCTGCCGGAACCTGCGTGGCCTCGGCCCGGGCGGTCTGCGGGGCGGCCCCTGCCGGGCTCTGGCCCGCCTCAGGGGTGTTGACGGCGACGGGCGCGGGCTCGACCTGCACGGCCCGCAGTCCCCCGGGGCCGGTTCCGGTTGCCCGCGTCGTCTCGGCGGCGGCCACGGCGTCGGCGGGGACATCCGCCTGCGCGGCCTCGGCCGCGCCGTCGGAAGCAACGGCGGTCCGGGTCACGTCCACGCCATCCGTCACCTGCGCGGCGTCCGGAGCGTGCGCGGGCTCGGCGGCACCGCCGGGTGCGGCCCCCGCCGCGGGCACAGGGGCACCGGGAACGACGTCGGCACCCTCCAACTGCGGGCCGGCCTCGGGCATCTGCCCACCATCCGGCACCTGGCCGGCGTCCGCGGCGACGGCGCCCTCCGGCTGGGTCCCGGCCTCCGGCGCCCGGCCACCGGCCGGAACCTGACCCGCGTCCGGGGCAGCCCCGGCGGCAGCGCCCTCCGACGGGGACTCGGCCCCGGCCGCACCACCGGGCTCAACTCCGGCCCCCGGCACGGGCGCACCGGGAGCGACACCGGCGCCCTCCAACCGCGGCCCGGCCTCGAGCACCGGACCGGTACCCGGGACAACCCCGGCCACAGCGTCCCCGGGCTGGGATGACGCACCCTCAGCCGCACCACCGGGCTCAATCCCGGCCCCCGGCAGGGCAGCACCGACACCTACCGACCCCGGTCCCGCCTCCGGCGTCCGACCACCGGTCGGGACCTGGCCGAGCGCCTGGCCCCGGCCGTCCGTCGGCGGGTGGCTCGTGTCAGGGCCGTACGGGACGGCGCCGGGCAGGGCCGCGTCGGCCACCTGGGCCACGCCGACCGGCTCCGGGACCGGAACGACCGTCTCCGCGGCCCCCGCCCCGGCGAGCACCGGAGGGGCCGCCACGGTGGGCTGGGCGCCCCAGGGCGCGGCGCCCTGCGGGGCCATCTCGCGCGGCTGCGGAACGTCGAGGTACTCGGGGCCGGCCGCGGGCGGTCCGGGCCGGCGGACCGGCGCGTCCGCGGGACCGCGGTCGGCCAGGGAGCGGACCGGGCTCGCGGAGGCGTCGGGGATCGGCGGACCGAGGTGCAGCGGCCGGCGCGGGGGCACCGCCGCGGCGATCCCGGCCGGCGGCGTGGCCGCCGGGTCGTGGTGCCGCACACCGCCGAGGTCGACGGAGCCGGTGTCCCGGCCGGCCGTCTCGTGCGGGCCCGGCTCGTGGACGGCCTCGAGGACCGGCTCCGGGGCGGGCGGGGCCACCTCGTTGCCCCACGCTCCGTGGGAGCCCGGAAGGAGCAGGTCTTCGTCCTCGGCGGGGGACTCGGAGAGGTAGGCGTACGCACCGTGCGCGGGGACGCCCGGCTGCTCCACCATGCCTGCGCTCTCCGGCAGTCCCTCGCCCGGGACCTGGCCGGTGTCGGTCATGCGTACCCCTCGCCCATCGGTTTAGTGCTCCTACGACCAGCTCACCCGGAACGGCGCACCGACCGCCCCCAGTGAAGAACGAGCGTCCGCGCCGTGCGGCACGAACAACCCGCCCGGAAAAGGCGACAAAGCCATTGAGTGGCATTCTCGCGGTCGTCCGGCCACCGCGACAGCGTGATCCGCGACGGCCCGCTGTGGACTGCGCCACGTTGCGCGTTCTCCGGGTCTGCCGTACCACACCCGCCCTGAATCGGGTGGGTTTTCCGGACATTGACGAACGAACTTCCGGACCACCCGGTGCGGTGCAACGATCGGCCAGCCTACCGCGCGCGGTACGACAACCCGATCACGGGGCGCGCTCGGGCAGCACGGCACTGAGCAGGAACACGACGCTGCGCTCGGTCTCCGTCCAGGCGCGCGTGTCGAGTGCGACGGACTGGAGCAGGGCGCACTCGACTTGGTATCCGTGCTCGGTGAGGTCACGGCCGACGAGTTCGGCCGCGTCCCGGGTCGCGGCATGGGCGACGATCCGCTGCGGACGGCGGTCGGCGACCGCGGAGACCACGGCAACTCCCCCGCCGCCGACCCGGACGACGTCCGGTTCGGGCAGGTTCTCCAGAATGTGCGGGGCGGTGCCGTGCACCACCTGCGTGCGGACGCCGAAGCGCTGCGCGGCCGACTCGGTGCGGGCGCAGGCCCGCGCGTCCCGGTCGACGGCGATGACGGCGGCGCCGCCGCGCGCGGCCTCGGTGGCGAAGGCGCCGCTGCCGCAGCCGATGTCCCACACCAGATCGCCGACGCGCGGTCCGAGGCGGGCGAGTTGGGCGGCCCGGAGCAGATCGGTCTCCCCCTCGCAGAGCCCGCCGCCGTAGGCCTCGGCGGGCTGGGTCCAGCCGCGCGGCCCGTGGGCGGGGTCGTTCCCGGCGATCCAGCCGCCGCCCTCGCCGCCGCCCCGGCCGCCGATGACGATGACGACGTTGGGGTCGCGCCAGGTGTGGTCGGCGGCCTTGTCGGAGGTGACGACGCTGACCTGCTCGCGTTCGGTGCCGAGTTCCTCGCAGATGACGAACGTGCGGTGCACTCCGTCCAGGAGCAGGCCGAGTTCGGCGGGTCCGGCGCCGGGAGCGGTGAGCACGGCGACCTTGGCGTATGCGCGGCACACGTTCACCGCGCGTCGCAGGGTGCGCTTGTGTGCGACGACCACTTGGGCGTCGTCCCAGGGCATTCCGGCGCGGGCGAAGGCGGCGGCCACGGACGAGACGGCGGGGACGACCTCGACCTCCAGGCCGAACTCCGGTGCGCGCAGGGTCCGTACGACCCCGAAGAAGCCCGGGTCGCCGTCGGCGAAGACCACCGCGGTGCCGCGGTGGGCGGCGATGCGGCGGGCGGCGAGGGCGACACTGCCGAGGCGGATGCGTTCGGCGGTGCGCGGTACCTCGGGCAGCGCCAGGTGATGGGCCGCGCCTGCCACGAGGGTGGCGGCGCCCAGGGCACCGCGCGCCGCGTCGGTCGGCGGCGAACCGTCCCAGCCGATCACCGTGACCCGGTCGGCCATCGTCGTCAGTCTCCAGGATTGCGCAGGTCGTCGGGGTACGGACGCCCGAGGGCGTGTTCCGCGAGCGTACCGGGTGGAGCTGCCGGACGCGCGGCGGGGCGGGGCGGGTGTGCCCGCGGGTCCCGGCGCCTCAGTTCCATTCCGAGAAGGACGTGTAGCCGCCGGACTCGGCGAGCTGCTCGCCCGCGCCCTCCAGGTCCTCCGGCAGCAGGCTCCACACGATGAAGTCGGTGCGCATGTCGGTCCATGTGCCGTCCTCGGTGCGGACGTGCGCTATGCAGGCGTTGCGCAGCACGCCCTCGCTGATGCAGCCGATCTTCTGGGCGACCTGCTGGGAGGCGGTGTTGTCGGCGGCCGTGCGCAGCTCGATGCGTTCGAACTTCTGGTCCCCGAAGAGCCATTGCGCGGTGGCGAGCGCGGCCTCCGCGGCGTATCCCTCGCCGCGTGCCCAGGGTGCGACGATGTACGACAGCTCGGCGGACCGCACGTGCCAGTCGGCCTTGGTCAGCTGGACGATGCCGACCAGCCGCTGGGTGAGGAACTCGGTGACCGCGAGGTCCAGGCCCCGGCCGGCGGTGCGTTCGGCGGGGGCGTACCCGGTGATCCAGGCGCGGGCCCCGTCCTCGGTGAAGGGCTGGGGGACGTCGGTCCAGGCCGCGACCTGTTCGTCGTTCATCATCTCGGCCAGGGCGGGCACGTCGTCCTCCTCGAGGGGACGCAGCACCAACCGCTCCGTGCTGATGGAGATGTTGGGGAAGGTGCTGTTCATGCGCCGCTCCGTAACCTTCGGAAGAACCTTCAGGGCCTGCTGAACTGCCCAGCATGCAGCATGCAAGCGCTGAACCGCACCACGGGGTCCTCCCCCACTGCCTGAACGGCGTGGGGGTGCCCCCACCCTGTGAGGGCGCGGACCCCGTGCGTCGTGCGGGTGTCGGTCGGACGGATCAGAACGCCGCGACGACCGCGCCGTCGTACTTGTCCTCGATGAACTTCTTCACCTCGGGCGAGGTGAGGAGCTGGGCGAGCTTCTTGACCCGCGGGTCGTTCTCGTTGCCCTTCTTCACGGCGAGGAAGTTGGCGTACGGGTTGTCCTTCGCGGCCTCGGCGGCGATGGCGTCCTTGGCCGGGCTGAGCTTGGCCTCCAGCGCGTAGTTGCCGTTGATCACCGCGGCGTCGACGTCACCGAGGGAGCGCGGCAGCTGGGCCGCCTCCAGCTCCTTGAACTGCAGGTTCCTGGGGTTGGAGGTGACGTCCTTGGGGGTCGCGTCGTATCCGGCGCCGGCCTTCAGCTTGATGACGCCGTTGGCCTCCAGCAGCTTCAGGGCGCGGGCCTCGTTGGTGGTGTCGTTGGGCAGCGCGACGGTGGCGCCCTTCTTCAGGTCGGCCAGCTTCTTGACGCTCTTGGAGTACACGCCCAGCGGCTCCAGGTGCACCGTGCCGCCGGGGACCGGCACGACGTCGGTGCCGTTCTTCTTGTTGAAGTCGTCGAGGTACGGCTTGTGCTGGAAGTAGTTGGCGTCGACCTGGCCCTGCTGGACGGCCGTGTTCGGGGTCACGTAGTCGGTGAACTCCTTGACCTCCAGGTTGAGGCCGGCCTTCTTCGCCAGGTTGTCCTTGACGTAGGCGAGGATCTCGCCCTGCGGGGTGGGAGTGGCGGCGACCGTCAGCGGGGCGTTCGCGTCGGCCTTGCCGGAGCCGGATTCCGAGCCGCAGGCGGTGAGCCCGAGGGTGAGGGCTCCGGCGGCGAGGACGGCGGCGGTGATCTTGGTGGTGTTACGCACGAAAAGTGCCTTTCCTTGGGTGGTGCGACCCCGGGTACGGGGAGATTCGGGAGGAGGTCTTCAGGCGGCCTTGCCGACGCCGGTGGCCGCGGGCTCACCGGCCTTCAGCAGCCGCAGCTTCGGTGCGGGGCCGGAGCGGCCGGAGCGGCGGTGCAGGGAGCGGGCCGCGAGGTCGCCGGCGAACTGGATGGCAGAGATGACCACGGCGAGGATGGCCACGGTGATCCACATGAGCCGGGTGTCGAAGCGCTGGTAGCCGTAGCGGATGGCGATGTCGCCGAGGCCGCCGGCGCCGACGGTGCCGGCCATCGCGGAGTAGCCGATGAGGGCGACGATCGTGGTGGTGGTGCCGGCGATCAGCGAGGGCAGGGACTCGGGGACGAGGACCTTGCGGACGATGGTCCAGGTGTTGCCGCCCATCGCCTGGACGGCCTCGACCAGCCCGCCGTCCACTTCGCGGACGGACGTCTCGACGAGCCGGGCGAAGAAGGGGATGGCGCCGATGGCCAGCGGCACGATGGCGGCCTCGCGGCCGATCGTCGTGCCGGTGACGAAGCGGGTGAAGCTCATCAGGGCCACCATCAGGATGATGAACGGCATCGAGCGGGTGATGTTCACGACCTGCCCGATCACCTTGTTGGCGACGACGTTCTGGAGGAGCCCGCCCCGGTCGGTGAGGACCAGCAGGACGCCGAGGGGCAGTCCGACGACGACGGCGATGAGCGTGGACCAGCCGACCATGTAGAGGGTGTCCCAACTGGCCTGGGACAGCAGCGGCTGCGTTTCGGACCAGGTCACTCGGCACCTTCCTTCACCAGCTCCGGCCGGGCGGCCGGGGCGTGGTCGACGACGTCGATCTGCAGGCCCTGCTCGCGCAGGAAGCCGATGGGCACCACGTTGTCCTCGTAGCGGCCGGGCAGTTCGATGCGCATCCGGCCGACCTGGAGGCCGCCGATGGTGTCGATGGCCGCGCCGAGGATCGAGATGTCGATGTTGTAGGTGCGGGACAGCTGCGAGATGACGGGCTGGGTGGCGCTCTCGCCGTGGAAGGTGACGTCGATGACGGTCCGGTCGTCGGCGGAGGCCTCCCCGCCGACCGGGAAGAGCGCGGCGGCCAGTTCGGAGCCCGGGGTGGCGAGGAGTTCGCTCACCGTGCCGGACTCGACGATGCGGCCGTTCTCCATGAGCGCCGCCGAGTCGCAGACCGACTTGACGACGTCCATCTCGTGCGTGATGAGCAGGACGGTCAGGCCGAGCTGCCGGTTCAGGTCGCGCAGCAGCTGGAGGACGGAGCGGGTGGTCTCCGGGTCGAGGGCGCTGGTGGCCTCGTCGGACAGCAGCACCTTGGGGTCGCCGGCGAGGGCGCGGGCGATGCCGACGCGCTGCTTCTGGCCGCCGGAGAGCTGGGCGGGGTAGGCCCGGGCCTTGTCGGCGAGACCGACGAGGTCGAGCAGTTCGAGCGCCTTGCTGGAACGTTCCTTCCCGGACGTGCCGAGGATCTCCAGCGGCAGCTCGACATTGTCCTGGACGGTGCGCGAGGACAGCAGGTTGAAGTGCTGGAAGACCATGCCGATCCGGCTGCGCGCCCGCCGCAGGTCCTTGCCCGCCCGGTGGCCGCGGCCGGCCAGGGCGGTGAGGTCCTGTCCGGCGACGGTGACCGTGCCGGCGGTGGGCCGCTCCAGCAGGTTGACGCAGCGGATGAGCGAGGACTTGCCGGCGCCGGACTGGCCGATGACGCCGTACACCTCGCCTTCGCGGACGTGCAGGTCGACGCCGTCGAGCGCGGTGATCTCGCGGCCGCGCGAACTGTAGACCTTGGTGAGGCCCGATGTGGTGATCACGTGGGTTTCCGTCACTGTCGAGTGCGCGGCGCGTCGTGGGCGCCGGGCACGGCATTCATGGTCGGGGAGCGCCAGAACGCGGCACGGCTCTCGCAGAGGTGCTCAAACCGGGAGAAACGTGTGCGCGGGGGCGTGGCTCGGCCGCGTGCGCCCGGACGGACCGGACGCGGGCGCGGACATGAGCGGGCTCTCGCTTCGGGGCGCGAGGCTCAGCTGGTGCAGGGGCCCTCTAGAAGGCGCACATTCGACGTACAGGACACATACAACGAGCACCGGGCGGCACAGTCGCCTCGGTCGCCGGGATGCGGTCGCTCGTCGTGGTCATGCGGTCAGTAAACCAGACCCACGGGGACGGGAGGCCACCGTTGTCCACATGCTGGACGCACGTGGACACCTGGGCGATGGGGCGCGGACCTGGGGGTTTGGCGCCTGTGACCAGTACGGACAAGGCCCGCGAGCGTCCGTCCGGACAGCCGGGGGCGGGCGCGGGGAACGCCGGACTGTGGCCAACGCCACGGCGCCGCACCGGGGGAGCCGCACCGGCGGGCACCGGGTCCGCGGGGCCGGGCCGGGCGCGGCGGGGCGTTCGCCCCGTAATAAGGTCGCAGCATGCTTGATGCCCTGACGCTGATGACCGGCGTCGCCGCGCTGCTGCTCGCCGCCTGGTGCGGCTGGGCGGCCTACCGTGACCAGCCCACGAAGGACTGGCACTTCATCGGGATGGCGGTGGTGTCGCTGCTCGCCCTGGTCCAGCTGGTGGTCGGGGTCGTGGCGCTGGCGCGGGGCGAGAAGCCGGCGCAGGGGACGACGATCTTCGTCGCGTATCTGCTGGGTGCCTTCGCGTGCGTCCCGGCGGCCGGGCTCATGTCGCTGACCGAGCGGACGCGCTGGGGCTCGGTGACCGCCGCGGCGGGCGGAGTGGTCCTCGCCGTCCTGGAGGTGCGGCTCTATGACATCTGGGGAAGGTGAGATGAGCGCCGTGGAGGAGAAGCCGGCCGGGGCACGGCTCGTCAGCGGTCCGGGCACGCTGCTGGTCTGGCTGTACGGCGTGATGGTCGTCGGCGCGGTGTCGCGCTCGGCCTACCAGATCGCCACCGAGTTCGACCGGGCGCCGCTCGCCTACTCGCTGTCCGCGGTCGCCGGAGTCGTGTACGGCTTCATCACGTACTCGCTGGTGCGCGGCGGGGAGAAGGCGCGCAGGGCCGCGCTGGCGTGCTGCGTCGCCGAGCTGGTGGGCGTACTGACGGTCGGCACGTGGACGCTCCTCGACAAGTCCGCGTTCCCGGACGCGACCGTGTGGTCGGACTACGGCCGGGGCTACGTCTTCATCCCGGTGCTGCTTCCGCTGTCGGCCCTGTACTGGCTGCGCAAGGCGCGGAAGCAGCAGCCGCAAGCGGCCTGAGCCGGTCCGCAGCCGCGCTACGCGGTCGCCGCGTAGCTGCCCTCCGGCTTCTCCAGGGTGATCATCGGTACTCCGTCGGCGCCCTGGGAGGTGCCGACCACCTGGTAGCCCACGCGCCGGTACAGACGCAGGTTGCCCTCGCTGCGGTGACCCGTGTGCAGCCGGAACCTGGTGGCGCCGCGCTCCGCGGCCAGCGCGGCCTCGGCCGCGCGCAGCAGCCGGGCGCCGATGCCGTGCCCCTGGAGGCGCGGGTGGACGCAGAGCTTGCTGATGAGGGCCGCGCCGTCCTCGGCCACCCGGCCGCGCACCGAACCGACCACCTCGTCGCCGAGCCGCGCCACGAAGACGCAGTCCGCGGCCAGCTCGTGACGGATCGAGTCGAGGCTCTCGACGAGCGGGTCGATGCGGTAGTTGCCGTACAGCGCGGCCTCACTCTGGAAGCACAGGTACTGCAACCTGAAGATCTGCTCCGCGTCCTGTTCGGCCGCCGCAGAGATGGTCACGCTCATGCCCATGTGCGCACGCCTCCCGCTCACTTGATCGCCGGTCGTCCCCCACTCCTATCCCCGCGCTTCGCGGGCCGCAACCTCCGGTGCGCGCAATCGTCGCGGACATCCCGGACAACTGGCATGTTCCGGGCCTGTGCTGCCTTGTGAGATACCCAACTCACCCGCCCTCTCACGGTGGGTGGGGTCCGGCGGCGACCGCGGTGGCCGGTCGCGACACGACGCGGCCGTCCCGGCGCGGGCTGCCGGGACGGCCGTGGTCGCCCCGAACGGGGCCGGGAAATTCAGCGGTTGACGTGCCGGCCGCTCAGGAAGTCCTCGCGGGCGAGCAGTCCGGTGTCGGCGTTGTCGGTGAAGATGCCGTCGATGCCGGTGGCGAAGTAGGCCTGGAACACGGCGAAGACGTCACCGTAGGCGTCGGCGGCGGTGCCCTTGCGGAACTCGGGCGGCAGGAACGGGTTCTCGTTGCGGGCGGTGTACGGGTGCAGGATCAGACCCGCGGCGTGCGCGTCCCGGACCAGCGTGCTCGGCCGGGTGAGGTTGCCGTCGGCGTCCTTGGGGATGACCAGGTCGACGGTCGGGCCGATGCCCTGCGCGTAGGAGGCGATCTCCTTCAGGCCCTTGGGCGTGATCAGGTCGGCGACCGTGCGCGGATCGCCCGCCTCGGCGAAGTCCCAGGGGCGGCTGCGGGCGTCCGACAGCAGCACCACGAGCGGATTGCCGACGAGCCGGTCCAGCCGCTGGATGCTGCTCGGCTCGAAGGACTGGAGGATCACCGGGGAGTCCTTCTTGTCCTTGCCGTACTTGCGCAGCAGCGCGGCGACCCGCTCCTCCAGGCCGAGGCCCAGCTTGCGGAAGTACGTCGGGTGCTTGGTCTCGGGGTAGATCCACACCTGCCGGCCGCGCTTGCGGGTCTGCTCGTCCTGCCACCTCAGGACCTCTTCGAAGGTGGGGATCTCCCAGCGGCCGTTGTAGAGGGTGTTGTGGGGGCGGTTGGCCGGGATGCGTTCGACCGCGCGCAGCGTCTTCAGCTCGGCGAGGGTGAAGTCCTCGGTGAACCAGCCGGTGGTGGGCACCCCGTCCAGGGTCTTGGTGGTCCTGCGGGCGGCGAACTCGGGGTGGTCGGCGACGTCCGTGGTGCCACCGATCTCCGGCTCGTGCCGGCACACGAGGTGACCGTCCTTCGTCGGCACCAGGTCACCGGCCTCGACGACATGGGCGCCGAGGTCGAGGGCCAGGTCGTAGGAGCCGAAGGTGTGCTCGGGCCGGTAGCCGCTGGCGCCCCGGTGGCCGACGATCGTCGGCACGGGCAGGCTCTTCAGCCCGCCGCCCTTCCGGCCGCCGGAGCCGCCCTGGGCGGCTCCGGCCGCGCCGGGCAGTCCGAGTACCGCTCCGCCCGCGCCCAGCACCGCGGCCCCGAGCACGGCCCGGCGTCCGGTCCCGCGTCCCTGCTCGTCCGACTCCCGCGTACCCATGACCGCCTCCTGGTCTCGTGTCGTCCGCGCGCCGATCGTAGGGGGGCACCGATGACGGGCGGGAGACCGCGCGGCGAACACCGGCATGACGCCGGGTGTCGCCGGAGGCCGTACGGGACACAACGGGCGCCGCCCGCCGAACGGGTGACAGCCCGTCGGCATGACCCGGGCCGGCCAGGGAAGGCGCACTCAGTGACGGTCGTCGCGGCCCCGCGGCGCGGCCGATCCGCCGAACGGGGCGAAGTGGCGTACGGCGCGGGCGCCGCCGCGCGCGTCGCGCGGTCGGGGCACCGCCGCCTCCGGCCTCGCTGTGTCGTGGCCCGATGACCGCCGCCGGTCCCTGCGGACCGGAACCGCCACGGCGGCGCCCAGCACCATGAGCAGCACGACGAAGGCGACCACGATGGGCATCCCGTTCCCCTCCCGGACGGCGAGCGACCTCCATCACATCGTTCCGTTCGGGTTACCGGCGCGAAACGTACCTCCGTCGCAGGTAAACGTATGTCAACAGTGCGTAAGAGGCGGTGAGCCCGATGTGCATTCGGCCCCGGGCCGCGAGTATCGTCCTCACCTGCACAGACTCATGAACAATCCCTCGACATCTCCAGACACCGGAGGGCCCGTTGTCCCGCTTCGCGCTCATCAAGGGAGTGCTCGGCCCGATCATGCGCCTGATGTTCCGCCCACGGGTGGAGGGCGCGGAGCGGATTCCGGGCGACGGCCCGGTGATCCTGGCCGGCAACCACCTGACCTTCATCGACTCGATGATCCTGCCGCTGGTCTGCGACCGTCAGGTCTTCTTCATCGGCAAGGACGAGTACGTCACCGGGAAGGGCTTCAAGGGCCGGCTGATGGCCTGGTTCTTCACCGGCGTCGGCATGATCCCGGTCGACCGTGACGGCGGCCGGGGCGGTGTGGCCGCGCTGATGACCGGCCGCCGGGTGCTGGAGGAGGGCAGGATGTTCGGCATCTACCCGGAGGGCACCCGCTCCCCCGACGGCCGCCTCTACCGCGGCCGCACCGGCATCGCCCGGCTCACCCTGATGACCGGGGCGCCCGTGGTCCCGTTCGCCATGATCGGCACCGACAAGCTCCAGCCGGGCGGGTCGGGTCTGCCCCGGCCGGGCCGCGTCACCGTCCGCTTCGGCGAGCCGATGGAGTTCTCCCGGTACGAGGGCATGGACCGGGACCGGTACGTCCTGCGGGCCGTGACCGACTCGGTGATGGCGGAGGTCATGCAGCTGTCCGGGCAGGAGTACGTCGACATGTACGCGACCAAGGCGAAGGCGGCCTAGGCCTCCGGCGGTCGGGCGGGGCACGACGGCCGCGGGTCCGCCGTGGCCGGTCGCCACCGCGCCGCGCAGGCTCGTCCCGGCACCGCCCGCGCCCTCGTCGTACCCTGCCCGGGGTTCAGAGCTTCTGGCCCTTCAGCAGGAACCACGCCGCCAGTGCCGTTGCCAGCAGTACCGCCGCTCCCGCTCCCGACGCCAGGTGCAGGCCGTGGACGAAGGACTCCCTGGCCGCGTGCAGCAGGGCCTCGGAGGTCCGCGCCGGCAGGCTCGCCGCCACCTCGACCGCGCCGCCCAGCGACTCGCGGGCGGCGGACGGTGTGCCCGCCGGGCCGGTGAAGCCCCGGTAGACGCCGGTGACGATGGAGCCCAGCAGGGCGATGCCGAGGGCCGCGCCCAGTTCGTACGCCGTCTCGGAGACCGCCGAGGCGGCGCCCGCCTGCTCCTTGGGCACGCTGGACAGGATCACGTCGGCGGTCACTGTGAAGGAGAAGCCGGCACCGACGCCGACCACCAGCAGGGACGTGCCCAGCAGCGGGTAGCCGGTGGTCCCGCTGAGCGTCGTCAGCGCGGCCAGCCCCAGACCGATGGCGGCCAGTGAGCCGGAGACCACGGTCCGCACCGAGAAGCGCCTTGCCGCCCGTCCGGCGAGCAGTCCGGCCGCCACCGCGCCCACGGCGGCGGGCAGTTCGAACAGACCCGCCTCGAACGGTCGCCTGCCCTGCACGAGTTGCAGGTACTGGGACAGGAAGAACACCAGACCGGACATGCCGAGCACGGTCAGCAGATCGGCGAGGACGGCGCCGGAGAACCCCCGGCTGCGGAAGAGCCGCATGTCCAGCAGCGGCTTCGGCAGCGTGAGCTGGCGGCGGACGAAGCCGTACAGCGCCGCCGCGCCCAGCAGACCCGTGGCCAGGACCGGCCAGGTGAACCCTCGTGCCACGGCCTCCTTGACCGCGTAGACGACGCCGATCACGCCGACCAGCGACAGCACGACGCTCGCCAGGTCCCACGGGCCCGGGTCGGGGTTGCGGGACTCGGGCAGGGTCTTGATGCCGACCAGGACGAGGACCGCCATCACGGGCAGGTTGATGAGGAAGACCGAGCCCCACCAGAAGTGCTCGAGCAGCAGGCCGCCCACGATCGGGCCGACGGCCGTGCCGCCGGAGGCGGTGGCGCCCCAGATGCCGACGGCGAGGCTGCGCTCGCGCGGGTCGTGGAAGAGGTTGCGGATCAGGGCGAGCGTGGCGGGCATCAGGGTGGCGCCCGCGACACCGAGCAGCGCCCGCGCCAGGATCATCAGTTCCGGCGTGGCGGCGTAGGCGTTGAGCACGGAGACCGCGCCGAACGCGGTGGCTCCGCCGAGCAGGATGCGCTTGCGGCCGATGCGGTCGCCGAGGCTGCCCATGGAGACGAGCAGACCGGCGATGACGAAGGAGTAGACGTCGCCGATCCACAGCAGCTGGGTGCCCGAGGGCCTGAGGTCCTCACTGATGAAGGGGGTCGCGAGACCGAGGACGGTCGCGTCGACGGCCACCAGCAGCACGGCGAGCACGAGGACGGAGAGCGCGAGCCAGCGGCCCGGACGCTGCTCCACCTCCGCCACGCGAGCCGGCTGCAGGGTGCTGGTCATGATTCCTCGTTCCGTGAAGTGTCCGTGCGCAGTGCGCCGCCGAGCACCAGCTCGGTGATCATGTGGTGGAAGTCCTTGGGGGCGACCTTGCCGCTCAGTACGACGTAGGCGCCGGAGGCGATCAGGCCGACAAGGGCCTCGGTGAGCCAGGCGGGGGTGAGGTCGATACGGATCTCGCCGCTGAGCTGGCCGCGCCGGAAGACCTCGGAGATGCGCTCGTCGAGCCGCGCCCAGCCCTCGTTCTGCTCCTCGCCCTCGAACAGCTGGTTCTCCGTGTAGAGGAAGGAGAGCAGCCCGGCCGCCGGTTCGATCTCGCGGACCAGGCGCCGTACGGCGTCTCCGGCCGGCCCCTCCTCCAGACGGGCCGCGTCGAGGGCGGCCTCGCACTCGGCGATGCCGAGCGCCTCCAGCGCCCTGACGAGCGAGTCGCGTCCGGCGAAGTGGCGGTGCAGCGTGGCCCGGCTGATCCCGGCCGCCTTGGCGACCTCGTCCATGGTGGCGGTGGACTTGTGGGTGAGCAGGGTGGCTGCGCTGCGCAGCACGTGGTCACGATCGACAGCCATGAGACAACGATAGCCCGAATGAGACACCGATGTCTCACATTAGGCGTACGTGTCTCACTGGCTCATGCTGGAGGAGGGTGCCGTGGGCGCTCAGCGCCAGGGCAGCTGCCCGCGCCGCTCCCAGTAGGCCCGAGGTTCCTCGGCCAGCGCGTCGAGGCGGGAGAGCTGGTCCTCGTCGAGGTCGACGGCAGGTGCGTGCAGGTTGGAGGCGAGCTGGCCGGGTGTGGCGGCGCCGGAGAGGACCACACCGGCCCAGGGCCTGCGCAGGATCAGGGCGAGGGCGACCGCGTCGCAGCCCAGGCCCGTCTCCCGGGCGACCGCCTTGAGCGCCTCGGGGGCGTACGGCTCGGCGAGCCGGCCGTTGGCCATGCCCTCCTTGACGATCACCGTCAGTCCGGCGTCGTGCGCCTCGGCGAGGGCGGGACCGGCGGAGGTCTCCAGGGCGTTGTACGTCGACTGGACGGTACGGAAGAGGGGGGCGCCGTCGGCCGTCACGCCGAGCGCGGCCCGGACGGTGTCGGCCTGGGCGGGTCCGCTGGTGGAGAAGCCGATCGTGAGGCCGCCCGCGGCGGCCTCGGCGAGCCTGGCGTGCAGCTCCTTGTCGGTGAGCGCCGGGCTGTCCGGGGTCAGCGAGTGGATCTGGTACAGATCGAGCCGGTCGCCGAGCAGTTCGGCGGTCTCGGCGCGCTGCCGCTCGTAGGTGGCGAGGCTGTGGTCCTTGACCTCGTGCCGGTCGGCGTCGGTGGTCCAGTTCGCGGTGTAGGTGTAGCCCCACTTGCTGCCGACGACGACGTCGTCGGCGTCGGGGCGGGCCCTGAGCCAGTCGGCGAGGAACTCCTCGGCGCGGCCGTAGGAGCGGGCGGCGTCCACGTAGCGGACGCCCTGGGCGTAGGCGGCGTCCAGGAGTTCGTGGGTGCGCTCGCGCAGGGCGTCCACGGTGCGGTCGGCCGGGAGGTCCTTGTCGCGGCCGAGGTTGATGTAACCCGGACGCCCGACGGCGGCGAGTCCCAGGCCGATGTGGCACGTGGGGGTCGTGGCCGAGGCCAGTCGGGCGAAGGGCATCGCGGGCTCCGTTCGGTCGCTTCCTTACGGCTGTGGACCAACTTAGCCCGCGAGGCCCCGAAGGCCGGCGAACTACTTCCGGGCGTCCGCCCACTGGTGCTGCGCCGCCACGTCCGCCTTGACCTCGGCGAGCTGGACGGCGACCGCGCTCGGGGCGGTGCCGCCGCGGCCGCTGCGGGAGGCGAGGGCGCCGGGGACGTTGAGGACGGTGCGCACCTCGGGCGTCAGATGGCCGGAGATCTTGGCGAACTGCTCGTCGGTCAGCTCGTCGAGTTCCTTGCCCTCGGCCTCGGCGGCCTTCACGCACTCGCCGGCGACCTCGTGCGCCACCCGGAACGGCACGCCCTGCTTGACCAGCCACTCGGCGATGTCGGTGGCCAGCGAGAAGCCGGCCGGGGCCAGCTCCTCCATGCGCTCGCGGTGCACGGTGAGCGTGGCCATCATGCCGGTGAAGGCCGGCAGCAGGACCTCCAGCTGGTCGCAGGAGTCGAAGACGGGTTCCTTGTCCTCCTGGAGGTCGCGGTTGTACGCCAGCGGCAGCGCCTTGAGGGTGGCGAGCAGCCCGGTCAGGTTGCCGATCAGCCGGCCGGACTTGCCGCGCGCCAGCTCGGCGATGTCCGGGTTCTTCTTCTGCGGCATGATCGACGAGCCGGTGGAGAAGGCGTCGTGCAGGGTCACGAAGGAGAACTCCTTCGTGTTCCAGATGATGATCTCCTCGGCGATCCGGGAGAGGTTCACACCGATCATCGCGGTGACGAAGGCGAACTCCGCGACGAAGTCCCGGGAGGCCGTGCCGTCGATGGAGTTGCCGGCGCTGCCGCGCTCGAAGCCGAGGTCCCGCGCCACCGCCTCCGGGTCCAGGCCGAGGGAGGAACCGGCCAGGGCACCGGAGCCGTACGGTGACACGGCCGTCCGCTCGTCCCACTGGCGCAGCCGCTCGGCGTCCCGCGACAGGGACTGGACGTGCGCGAGGACGTGGTGGGCGAACAGGACCGGCTGGGCGTGCTGAAGGTGGGTGCGGCCGGGCATGGCCACGTCCGGGTGGGCCTCGGCCAGGCCGATGAGCGCGTCCTGGAGGTCGGCGATCAGACCGCCGATGATCCTGGCGTGGTCGCGCAGGTACATGCGGAAGAGGGTGGCGACCTGGTCGTTGCGGGACCGGCCGGCGCGCAGTTTGCCACCGAGGTCGGCGCCGAGGCGCTCCAGCAGCCCGCGCTCCAGGGCGGTGTGCACGTCCTCGTCGGCGATGGTGCCGGTGAAGGAGCCGTCGGCGACGTCCGCCTCCAGCTGGTCTAGGCCGGCCAGCATGCGCCGCAGTTCGTCGTCCGTGAGCAGCCCGGCCTTGTGCAGCACGCGCGCGTGGGCGCGGGAGCCGGCGATGTCGTAGGGCGCGAGGCGCCAGTCGAAGTGGACGGACGCGGACAGCTTCGCCAGGGCCTCGGCGGGGCCGTCGGCGAAACGGCCGCCCCAGAGCCGTACGTCACCGCTGTTGCTGCTCACTGCGTTGCTCCTCGGAGATGGCGATGTGCGCGACCGCCTCCCCACCCGTGAGTGAGGAGGCGGTTGTCAGGCTAGTGCGTGCGAGGCGACCCGGCGCCGTGACGCGAGGTCCGCGCCGGGCCGGGCCCCAGGGTCTTTCGTCCGGATCGAGCCCGGCATGATCCGAACGAGAGGACCTAGGCCAGGTCGCGCCGTGCGGCGATCTTCGACGACAGGCTGTAGATGTCGATGAAGCCCTTGGCGGCGGACTGGTCGAAGGTGTCGCCGGTGTCGTAGGTGGCGAGGTTGAAGTCGTACAGCGACTCCTGGGAGCGCCGGCCCGTGACGACCGCGCGGCCGCCGTGCAGGGTCATGCGGACGTCGCCGGAGACGTGCTGGTTGGCCTCGTTGATGAAGCCGTCCAGGGCGCGCTTGAGCGGGGAGAACCACTGGCCGTCGTAGACCAGTTCGCCCCAGCGCTGCTCGACCTGCCGCTTGTAGCGGGCGAGTTCGCGCTCGACCGTGACGTTCTCCAGCTCCTGGTGGGCGGTGATCAGGGCGATCGCGCCGGGAGCCTCGTACACCTCGCGGGACTTGATGCCGACGAGGCGGTCCTCGACCATGTCGATCCGGCCGATGCCCTGGGCGCCGGCGCGCTCGTTGAGCTGCTGGATGGCCTGGAGGACGGAGACGGGCTTGCCGTCGATGGCGACCGGGACGCCCTCCTTGAAGGTGATGATCACCTCGTCGGCCTCACGGGCGACGGCCGGGTTCTGGGTGTACTCGTAGATGTCCTCGATCGGCGCGTTCCAGATGTCCTCGAGGAAGCCGGTCTCCACGGCGCGGCCGAAGACGTTCTGGTCGATGGAGTACGGGGACTTCTTGGTGGTCGCGATCGGGAGGTTCTTCTCCTCGCAGAACGCGATGGCCTTGTCCCGGGTCATCGCGTAGTCGCGGACCGGGGCGATGCACTTCAGGTCGGGGGCGAGGGCGACGATGCCGGCCTCGAAGCGGACCTGGTCGTTGCCCTTGCCGGTGCAGCCGTGGGCGACGATGCCGGCGCCGTGCTTCTGGGCGGCGGCGACCAGGTGCTTGACGATCGTCGGCCGCGACAGCGCGGAGACCAGCGGGTAGCGGTCCATGTAGAGGGCGTTGGCCTTGATCGCCGGGAGGCAGTACTCGTCGGCGAACTCGTCCTTGGCGTCGGCGACCTCTGCCTCGACGGCACCGCAGGCGAGCGCGCGCTTGCGGATGACGTCCAGGTCCTCGCCGCCCTGGCCGACGTCGACCGCAACGGCGATGACCTCGGCGCCCGTCTCCTCGGCGATCCAGCCGATGGCGACGGAGGTGTCCAGACCGCCCGAGTAGGCGAGTACGACGCGCTCGGTCACGGGATTCTCCTCACACTGCATTCGCTGACATGCATGAGTATGCAGAACTCTGCATGGTTCGTCAATCTCGTCCGGGGCGCGTCGCCGCACCAGGGGATTCGCAAGGTGTCTTCAGAACCCGCCCGTCACTCCTTGAACGAGCGCAACCGCTTCCGCGTATCTCCCGGCGAACACAGGCGCCCCGGCCGCCGGACCCCGGGCGCCTGCCTCCCCGGCCGCCTGCGCCTCACCCCGTGAGGCGACAGGCAGCCGTGGCCGCCCCGAGGAAGCGCCGGCCGGGGCGGCCACGGTGGTCCGGAAGGCGCAATTCCTTAGACAGGCGAAAGAACTTCCCCGGATAATCGCTGGACATGGGAAAGACGTATGAGCGCATAGACGGCAGGCTGCGCACGTTCATCGAGCGGCAACCCCTCTTCTTCACCGCGACCGCCCCGCTCTCCGGCGACGGCACGGTCAACCTCTCCCCCAAGGGCCTCAAGGGCTCCTTCGCGGTGCTCGACGAGCACACCGTGGCCTATCTGGACTTCGCCGGGTCCAACGCGGAGACCATCGCCCACCTGCGCGAGAACGGCCGGATCACCCTGATGTGGTGCGCCTTCCAGGGCCCGCCCAACATCGTGCGCGTCCACGGCCGGGGCGAGCCCGTCTTCCGCGACGACCCTCGTTTCGGTGAACTCCTCGCTCGTTTCCCCGACATCGATCCGGCCGACCACGGGCTTCGCGCGATCATCGTCGTACACGCCGAGCTGGTGCGGGACACCTGCGGATACGCGGTGCCCTTCATGGCGTACGAGGCGGACCGCGATCTGCACGGCAGGCGCTTCGCGCGCGAGGACGACGCCTCGCTGAGCGACTACTTCACCAGGAAGGAGCACGTGGCCACCAGCCTGGACGGACTGCCCGGGCTGCCGTTGCCGCTGCCGCCCACTACGGTCTGAGCCATGCGCCCCGGTGCCGCCTCGGTCCTCGCCGCCCTGTCCCTCCTCACGCTCGGTGCCGCGCCCGCGGGGGAGGTGCCGCTGCCGGCGCGGATGCGGGACACCGGCGGCGGCACCCAGCTGATCACCGCTCAGGCCGCCCGCGCCGACGCCACCTCGGGCACCGTCATCTGGTGGGACCTGCGCGGCGGACGCTGGGTGCGGGCCGGTTCGGCGCCGGCCCGGTTCGGCGCGAAGGGGCTCGTCGAGGGCACGGTGCGGCGGCAGGAGACGTACACGACGCCGACCGGGCTGTACCACCTGCCGTTCGCCTTCGGCGTCGAGTCCGCGCCGGGCGGGACCCGGCTGCGGTACCGGCGGGTGGGCCCCGACTCCTGGTGGTGCCAGGACAACGGCTCGCGCTCCTACAACCGCTGGACCCAGCCGCGCCCCGCGGACTGCCGGGCCGACGAGTCCGAGCACCTGGTGGCGTACCCGAGGCAGTACGCGCACGCGCTCGTCATCGGGTTCAACTACTCCCGTCCGGTGCGCGGCCGGGGGGCGGGGATCTTTCTGCACGTCAACGGGCCCGGGGCGACGGCCGGCTGTGTGTCGGTGCCGCGGGAGGCCATGCGGCGGATCCTGGCGTGGGCGGATCCCGGGCGCCGGCCGCACATCGCGATCGGCACGGCGGGCGGGACGACCGCGATCAGCCGTTACTGACTCAGGCTTTCGCCCGGATCAGGCCTGATCAGGCCCGCGAGCCCGGCGTGATCCGGACGAAAGACCCTGGACGCCGCCCGCCGGCAGCCGGACGGTGAAGGCCGTGGAGCCGGGGCGGCTGTCCAGGCCGACACTGCCGCCGTGGGCCTCCGTCACGGCCGCCACGATCGACAGGCCCAGGCCGGCCCCGGCGCCGCCGAAGGAGTCGGTGCGACGGCGGTCGGCCCTGGTGAAGCGCTCGAAGACACCCGGCTGGACCTCCTCGGGGACGCCGGGCCCGTCGTCGTGCACCCGCAGCACGGCCGTGACGACACCCTCCGGGTCCGCCTCCCGGTCGCACTCCAGGTCCAGGGACACCGTCACCTTGGTGCCCGCGGGCGTGTGCGCACGCGCGTTGGCCAGCAGGTTGCCCAGCACCTGCTGGAGCCGGTGGGCGTCACCGGTCACCGTCACCGGTTCCTCCGGCAGCTCCAGCGCCCAGCGGTGCACCGGACCCGCGGCCCGGGCGTCCGTCACCGCGTCCAGGACCAGGCGGGTCAGGTCGACCGGGTGGCGGTCCAGGGGACGCCCGGCGTCCAGCCGGGCCAGGAGCAGCATCTCGTCGACCATCTCGCCCATGCGCGCGGACTCGGCGGCGATGCGTTCCAGGGCCCGGGTGACCTCGGGCGGCACCGGCCCCGGGTGGAGCAGGGCGAGCTCGGCATGGCCGCGCACGGTCGCGACCGGGGTGCGCAGCTCGTGGCTGGCGTCGGCGGCGAATCCGCGCAGGCGTTCCTCGCTGGCGTGCCGTTTGGTCAGCGCGTCCTCGACGTGGTGGAGCATCCGGTTGAAGGCGGCGCCGACCCGACCGACCTCGCTGCGCGGGTCGGCGCGCGGCGCGCGGGGCGGCAGCGCCACCTCGCCGCTGGCGAGCGGCAGCTCGCTGACCCGGGCGGCGGTTTCCGCGACCCGGGTCAGCGGCCGCAGCGACCAGCGCACCCACAGGGCGCCCGCGACCCCGGCGATGGCCAGGGCCAGTGCGGAGACGGTCCCCGCGACCAGTTCCAGGCGGTGGACCGCGGCCCGCACCGGCGCCATCGGCAGCCCGGTGACCAGCACGTCACCGTCCCGGCCCGGCCAGGCCGCCAGCCGGTACTCGCCCAGGTCGGACAGGCGCACCGTGTGCCCGCCGCGGTCCACCGGGAGCGCGGCCAGTGCCCCGCGGTCGGCGCCGGTGAGGGTGACGTCGAAGCCGGGACGGGACTGAGAGGGGACCATGGCCGCGTGGGTCACCGTGCCGCCGAGGAGCCGCGCACCGAAGGTGCCGGCGGCCTGGCGGCGGGTGTCGCCGCGCTCGTCGCCGTCGTGGTCGGAGGGCTTTGCGGGCGTGGCGGTGCCGTGCTCCAGGCTCTCCGGGAAGCCCGGACCGGCCTCCTGGAGCTGCTGGTCGATCCGACCGGTGAGGAAGCCGTCCAGTTCGAGGACCGCGGCCACGCCGACGGCGGCGCAGCCGACGGCCAGCAGCACCACCAGGCCGAAGGTGAGCCGGGCCCGCAGGGTGCGCGGCCGGGGCAGCCGCCGTGTCCGCGGTGTCATCGCCCGCCGCGGCACGGTCACCGTACCGCCGGCTTCAGCACGTACCCGGCCCCGCGCACCGTGTGGATCATGGGCTCGCGGCCGGCGTCCACCTTCTTGCGCAGGTACGAGATGTACAGCTCCACCACATGGGCCTGGCCGCCGAAGTCGTAGGACCACACACGGTCGAGGATCTGCGCCTTGCTCAGCACCCGGCGCGGGTTGTGCATCAGGAAGCGCAGCAGCTCGAACTCGGTGGGGGACAGCTCGATCAGCTCTCCGGCCCGGGTGACCTCGCGGGCGTCCTCGTCCATGACCAGGTCGCCCACGGTCAGCCGCGGGCCGTCCGCCGGCTGCCGGGCCATGCCGGCGCGGCGCAGCAGTCCGCGCAGCCGGGCGACCACCTCCTCCAGGCTGAACGGCTTCGTCACGTAGTCGTCGCCGCCCGCGGTGATCCCCGCGACACGGTCCTCCACCGCGTCCCGCGCCGTGAGGAAGAGCACACAGACGTCCGGCTGCGCGGCGTGCAGCTCACGCAGCACGGCGAATCCGTCGGTGTCCGGGAGCATCACGTCGAGGACGACGGCGTCGGGCCGCACCTCGCGCGCCGCGGCGACGGCCGAGGCCCCGTCGCCCGCGGCGCGCACCTCCCAGCCCTGGTAGCGCAGGGCTCCGCAGAGCACTTCGGCGAGGTCGGGGTCGTCGTCGACGACGAGGATGCGCACGGGGGTGCCGTCGAGTCGGGTGAGGGCGGGCAGGCCGGGAGGGCCCGGGCGGAAGGTGTTCATGGCCCTTCCAGCATCGCCGGTGCCCGGCCCGGACGGCGAGGGAGAACCCTCTGAGTTTTCTGTGAGTGGGCCCACTCCGCCCGCGGCTCAGAGCTTCCTCAGAGGTTCGCCCCGCACAGTTGCGTCCTGGACCGGCGAAGGGACGGGAGAGCGGATGACCACGGTGTACGAGCGGCGGGCGGCACCGCCCGTGCCACTGGCGCCCCGGCGCTCCCCGGCGGGCGCGGTGCTGGCGCTGCTGTGGGCGGGTGCCGCCGCGGTGGTCCTCCTGTGGTGGTACGACACCGCCTCCGTCGTGGGCGCGGCGGGCTGGCTGACCGGCGCCGGACGGATCGCGGGCCTGCTGTGCGGGTACGCCTGCGCGGTGCTGGTGGGTCTGATGGCGCGGGTGCCGCTGCTGGAGCGCCGGATCGGCTCGGACCGGGTGGCGCGCTGGCACGCGATGGCCGGCCGCTACACGGTGTGTCTGCTGGTCGTGCACGTGGTGCTGGTCCTCGCCGGGTACGCCGCGCAGGACGGCTCCTCCGTTCTGCGCGAGGCGGTCACGGTGGTGCTGGACTACCCGGAGATGCTGAAGGCCACCGCCGGGACGCTGATCCTCTTCGCGGTCGGCGTCACCTCGGCGCGCGCGGTGCGCCGCCGGACCGGTCACGAGTTCTGGTACTACACGCACCTGCTCACCTACGCCGCCGTCTTCCTGGCCTTCGGCCACCAGGTGGCGCTGGGCGGCGAGTTCACCGGTCACGTCCTGGCCACGGCGGCCTGGTACGCGCTGTACCTGGGCGTCGCGGCCCTGGTGGTGTGGTTCCGGATCCTGGTCCCGGTACGGCTCAACCTGCGCCACGGGATGCGGGTCGAGGCGGTCCACAAGGAGGCTCCGGGTGTGTACTCCGTCGTCGTGCGTGGCCACCGGCTGGACGAACTGGGCGCGCGGCCCGGACAGTTCTTCCGCTGGCGGTTCCTCGCCGAGGGCATGGGCTGGACGTCGACGCCGTACTCCCTGTCGGCGCCGCCCCGTCCGGACCTGCTGCGCATCACGGTGAAGGCCCTCGGCGACCACAGCGCGGCCGTGCCGCTGCTGCGGCCGGGCACCCGGGTGTGGGCGGAGGGCCCCTACGGGTCGATGACCGCCGAACGGCGCACCTCGCACAAGTCCCTGCTCATCGCCGCCGGAGTCGGCATCACACCGCTGCGGGCGCTGTTCGAGACGCTGCCCGGTGACGTCACCCTGCTGTACCGGGCACGTACGGCCCAGGACCTCGCCCTGGGCGGTGAGTTGGAGGCCATAGCGCGCGGGCGCGGGGCGCGGGTGCTGTACGCGCTCAACGGCCCGCGCGGCGAACGCCCCCGCCTCACCGTGGAGTCCCTGCGTGCGGCCGTCCCCGACCTGGCCGGGCACGACGTGTATCTCTGCGGCCCGCACGCCTTCGCCCGGGACCTGTACGAGGTGCTGCGCGCCGCCGGGGTGCCGGACCGCCGTATCCACCACGAGTCGTTCGAGCTGTGAGGCCCTGTTGCACGCGTTGAGGAAGAACCGTCCGCTGCGCCGCGTCGTGCTGGCGAGCGCCGCCACCGTCTCCGGGCTGGTGATGCTGCTGTCGCTCAAGCCGCACACACCGCCGCAGATCGCCGCGGATCCCGCGCCGGCCCCGTCCAGCGGTTCGAGCACGTCCGGCGGGACCGGCGGGACCGGTCGGTCCACCGGCACCAGGACCGTCACCGGTGAGACGGTGCGGACGCGCTGGGGTCCGGTCCAGGTGCGGGTCACGCTCGTCGACGGCCGGATCACCGACGTGACGGCACTCGCCCGGCCCTCCGGCAACCCGCGGGACCGGGAGATCAGCGGCTACGCCATCCCCCAGCTGCGCAGGGAGGCGCTGACCGCGCAGAGCGCGAGCATCGACACCGTCTCGGGCGCGACGTACACCAGTGACGGATACCGCCGCTCGCTCCAGTCCGCGCTGGACGCGGCCGGACGCTGAACCTCGACCGGATGCTGAACGCGTGGCCGCCGTGGCACGTATTCCAGGGCCAAGGGACCACGCCGCCCCCTGACCCCGTCCGCGGAGGAACCGTGACCAGCACGCTCGCAGGAGGCCGCGCCGCCCGGCGCCAGACGATGCGCCGCATCCGGCCGCGCCGCTCCCCCGCCGTCCCACTGCTGACCGCCGTCTGGGCGGGCGCGGCGGGCGTCGTCTGGCTGTGGTGGATGAACACCCCGTCCATCGACGGCACCGCCGGGAAGGTCCTGAACGCGGGCCGGATCACCGGCCTGCTCGCCGGCTACCTGATGGCGCTGGTCGTGCTCCAGATGGCGCGGGTGCCGGCCCTGGAGCGGCGGGTGGGCTCCGACCGGGTCGCCCGCTGGCACGCCATGACCGGCCGGTACACGCTGTGCCTGGTCCTCGCGCACGTCTTCCTCACCATGTGGGGCTACGCGCTGCTGGGCGGCAAGTCGCTCGGCGACATCGTGGCGCAGACCGTCGAATCCGTCGAGCAGCTGCCCGACATGGGCAAGGCCGCGATCGGCACCGGACTGCTGGTGGTCGTCGGACTGGTCTCGATCGGCCCGGTGCGCCGCCGGATGCCCTACGACACGTGGTACCACGTGCACCTGTTCACCTATGTCGCGGTGTTCCTGACGTTCTGGCACCAGATCACCACCGGCAACGACTTCGCCGTGGAACCGGCCGCCAGGACCTTCTGGTACGGCCTGTACGGCGCGGTGACCGCGCTGGTGATCTGGTACCGGATCCTCACCCCGATCCGGCTGAACCTGCGTCACCGCATGCGGGTGGAGGCGGTGATCGAGGAGACGCCGGGCATCGTGTCGGTGCTGATCGGCGGCAAAAAGCTGCACCGGATGGGCGCGGAGGCCGGGCAGTTCTTCCGCTGGCGGTTCCTGGCACCCGGCATGCGGTTCTCCTCCCACCCGTACTCCCTGTCGGCGGCGCCCCGTCCGGACCTGCTGCGCATCACCGTCAAGGCGATCGGCGACCACAGCGCCGGGCTGCGCGAACTCACCCCCGGCACCCGGGTGTGGGCGGAGGGGCCGTACGGCGCGCTGACCGCGTCCCGGCGCAGCCGCGGCAAGGTGCTGCTGGTGGCGGGCGGGGTGGGCATCACGCCGATGCGGGCGCTGTTCGAGACGCTGCCCGGCGCGGCCGGTGACATCACGCTGCTGTACCGGGCCAACAGCACGCAGGACCTGGCCCTGTGGGGCGAACTGGCGAAGATCGCCGACGAGCGCGGCGCCCGGCTGATGTACGCGGTGAACAGCCCGGACGGGGAACGCCCCGACATCTCCGCCGAGTCGCTGCGCCGCAAGATCGCCGACATCGACCGCCACGACGTCTTCATGTGCGGCCCGCCCGGCTTCGCGCAGTCGGTGTACGAGGCACTGCGCGGCGCGGGTGTCCCCGCCCGCCGCATCCATCACGAGTCGTTCGAGATGTGAGCGACGGGAACGCGGAACGGCCGCGGAAACCAGAAGACTTACGGGACTCACGGAATTCAGGAGCTCATCGGCGATGAGGAAGAGCCACCCCATCCGACGTGCCGTGCTGGCCGGCGCCGCGACCGTGTCCGGCATCGTGCTGTTGCTGTCGCTGAAGCCGGCCTCCGACCCGGCCTCCGCCTCGGCGGCCGGCGCGGCGCCGCAACGGACCGCGACGGCGCAGGAGTCGCCGCAGGGCGGCAGCGGCGCGCGGCGGACGGGCACGCGGTCCGTGACCGGCGACGTGGCCCGGACCCAGTACGGCGACGTGCAGGTCCGGCTGACGGTCAGCGGCGGCAGGATCACCGCGGCGGAGGCGGTACAGGCACCGCAGGGCGGGGTCAGCGGCCAGAAGAGCGACCTCGCCGTCCCCAGGCTCAACCAGGAGGCCGTGACCGCGCAGAGCGCCGACATCGACACGGTGTCGGGAGCGACCTACACCAGCGACGGCTACAAGAAGTCCCTCCAGTCGGCACTGGACAAGGTGAAGGCGGACGGTTCGGCGTCCGGGCAGGCCTCCGGTTCGCCGTCCGGTTCGTCCTCCTCGGGGGCCGCCGGCTCGCAAGCCGCGCAGACCCGTACCGTCACGGGCGACGCCGCGCAGACCCAGTACGGCCCGGTGCAGGTCCGGATCACGGTCAGCGGCGGCAGGATCACCAAGGCCGAGGCGGTACAGGCACCACAGGGCGGCGTCAGCGGCCAGAAGAGCGACCTCGCCGTCCCCAGGCTCAACCAGGAGGCCGTGACCGCGCAGAGCGCCGACATCGACACGGTGTCGGGAGCGACCTACACCAGCGACGGCTACAAGAAGTCCCTCCAGTCGGCACTGGACGAGGCGGGTGGCTGAGACCGTGTCCGGTTCGGCGCAGGGTCCCGTCGCGGTGCGGCACGCGGAGGAGGTCATGGGGACCGTCTTCTCCTTCGACGTGCGCGGCGGTCGGTCCGACGCGGTGGCGGCGGCCCTGGGCGAGGCGATCGTCGGGCTGCACCGCGTCGACGAGGTGTTCAGCACCTACCGCGACGACAGCCAGCTCTCCCGCCTGGCGCGCGGTGAGCTGACCGTGGCGGAGTGCGACCCCGAGGTCGCCGAAGTGCTCGAACTGGGCGCCGAGGCCGAACGGGTCAGCGAGGGCTGGTTCAGCCTGCGCTACCAGGGGAGCCTGGATCCGACCGGGATCGTCAAGGGCTGGGCCGCCGAACGGGCCGCCCGGCGGATCGCGGCGGCGGGGGTGAGCGGGGTCAGCGTGAACGGCGGCGGAGACGTGCAGTTGCTCGGCTCCCCCGACTCGCAGCGGCCCTGGCGCGTGGGCGTCTCTGACCCCCTGCGCCCCGGCGGGCTCGCGGCGGTGGTCTCCGCGGCGGGTACGAGCGAGCTGGCGGTGGCGACGTCGGGCACGGCCGAGCGCGGCGCCCACATCGTCGACCCGGGCACCGGCAGGTCGGCGGTCACCGACCTGGTCGCGGTCACCGTGGTCGCCCCCAGCCTGACCTGGGCGGACTGCTGGGCGACGGCCGCGTTCGCCATGGGCTCCCGCGAGGGCCTGGCCTGGCTGGAGTCGTTGCCGGACGTGGAGGCGCTGCTGATCACGGCGGGCGACGAGGTCAGGTGCACGCACGGGCTCGCCGCCCGGCTGGGCTGAGGACCGGCCGGCCCCGCGCCAAGCTCACTGGCCGTTCTGGGCCAGCCTCAGCAGGTGGTCCGCCAGTGCCTGTCCCCCCGTGGGGTCCCGGCTGATCAGCAGCAGCGTGTCGTCGCCGGCGATGGTCCCCAGGATGTCGTGCAGCTCGGCCTGGTCGATGGCCGAGGCCAGGAACTGCGCCGCCCCCGGAGGCGTTCGCAGGACCACGAGGTTGGCGGATGCCTCCGCGGAGATCAGCAGCTCCTGCGAGAGCCGCCGCATCCGCTCCTCCTTCACCGACTCCCCCAGCGGTGCGCGCGGGGTGCGGAAACCACCCTCGCTGGGCACCGCGTAGATGAGGTCGCCGTCGGTGTTGCGGATCTTCACCGCGTTCAGCTCGTCCAGGTCGCGGGAGAGCGTCGCCTGGGTGACGCTCAACCCGTCGTCGGCCAGCAGCTTCGCCAACTGACTCTGGGAGCGCACCGGTTGCCGGTTGAGGATGTCCACGATCCGGCGGTGGCGGGCGGTGCGGGTCTGCGGCACCGCAGGCCCGGCCTCGGTCTGACCGTTCTGCGCCTGACTCATCGTCGTCTCAATCTCCGGATCATCCGTCCCCGTTTGCCACGTCCAGGACGCCGGGCAGCGCCCCGAGGAAGGCGTCCACCTCGTCGTCGCCGAGGTTCAGCGGCGGCATCAGCCGTACGACCTCGGGGGCGGGCGCGTTCACCAGGAAACCGGCCTCCTGAGCCGCCTGCTGCACCTGGGGCGCGCGCGGCTCGGTGAGCACGATACCCAGCAGCAGGCCCGCGCCCCTGACGTGGGCGACCAGCGGGTGGTCCAGTGACTCGATCCCCTCGCGCAGCCTCTCGCTCTGCCGCTTGACGTTCTCCAGCAGCCCCTCGCCCGCGATCGTGTCCAGGACGGCGAGTCCGGCGGCGCAGGCGACCGGGTTGCCGCCGAAGGTCGTACCGTGCTGACCGGGCTGGAGCAGGTCGGCGGCGCGCCCGAAGGCGACGGTGGCGCCGAGCGGCAGTCCGCCGCCCAGGCCCTTGGCGAGCGTGACGACGTCGGGCAGGACGCCCTCGTGGGCCTGGTACTCGAACCAGTGCCCGGTGCGCCCGACGCCGGTCTGCACCTCGTCGAGGACCAGCAGCGAACCGGTGGCCGCCGTGATCGCCCTGGCCGCCTTCAGATAGCCGGGCGGGGGCACCACGACCCCGTTCTCGCCCTGGATGGGCTCGATGACGACGAGGGCGGTCTCCTCGGTGACCGCGGCGGCCAGGGCCCGCGCGTCCCCGTAGGGCACGTGGGTGACCGCGCCGGGCAGGGGCAGGAACGGCTCCTGCTTGCCGGGCTGGCCGGTGAGCGCGAGGGCGCCCATCGTACGGCCGTGGAAGCCGCCCTCGGTGGCGACCATGTGCGGCCGCCCGGTCAGCCGGCCGATCTTGAAGGCGCCCTCGTTGGCCTCGGCACCGGAGTTGCAGAAGAACACCTTGCCGTCCCGGCCGAAGAGCTGGAGCAGCCGTTCGGCCAGGGCCACGGGCGGTTCGGCGATGAACAGGTTGGAGACGTGGCCGAGGGAGGCGATCTGCCGACCGACCGCCTCCACGACGGCGGGGTGGGCGTGGCCGAGCGCGTTGACCGCGATACCGCCGACGAAGTCGACGTACTCCCGGCCGTCGGCGTCCCACAGCTTCGGGCCCGCACCGCGGACGAGGGCGAGCCGCGGGGTGCCGTAGTTGTTCATGAGCGCGCCCTGCCAGCGCGCGGCCAGTGCCTGGTTGCCCGTCTCCTGATTGCCCGTTTCCTGATTGCTCGCGTCCTGGTTGCTCACGACTCCCCCTGTTCGTCCGGCACGACCATCGTGCCGATGCCCTCGTCGGTGAAGATCTCCAGCAGGATCGAGTGCTGGACCCGGCCGTCGATGACGCGGGCGGTGGTCACGCCGCCCCGCACCGCGTGCAGGCAGCCCCGCATCTTCGGCACCATGCCGGAGGACAGCTCCGGCAGCAGCTTCTCCAGCTCGCTCGCGGTCAGGCGGCTGATCACCTCGTCGGAGTTCGGCCAGTCCTCGTAGAGGCCCTCGACGTCGGTGAGGACCATGAGGGTCTCGGCGCCCAGTGCCGCAGCGAGTGCCGCAGCCGCCGTATCAGCATTGACGTTGTAGACATGTCCGTCGTCCTGGGAGCGGGCGATCGAGGAGACGACCGGGATGCGGCCGTCGGCGAGCAGCGCCTCGATCGCGCCGGTGTCGATCGCGGTGATCTCGCCCACCCGCCCGATGTCGACCGGCTCGCCGTCGATCTCGGGGGTGTGCTTGGTGGCGGTGATGGTGTGCGCGTCCTCGCCGGTGAGGCCGACGGCGAAGGGCCCGTGCTGGTTGAGCAGGCCCACCAGTTCCCGCTGCACCTGCCCGGCGAGCACCATCCGCACGACGTCCATGGCCTCCTCGGTGGTGACCCGCAGACCCGCCTTGAACTCGCTGACGATGCCGTGCCGGTCGAGCGCCCGGCTGATCTGGGGGCCGCCGCCGTGCACGACGACGGGCCTGAGGCCGGCGTGCCGCAGGAAGACGACGTCCTGGGCGAAGGCGGCCTTCAGCTCCTCGTCCACCATGGCGTTGCCGCCGAACTTGATGACGACGATCTTGCCGTGGTGCCGGGTCAGCCAGGGCAGCGCCTCGACGAGGATCTTCGCCTTGGGGAGCGCGGTGTGTTTGCGAGTGGTTCCGGAGCTCATGAGGAGTAGGCGCTGTTCTCGTGGACGTAGTCGGCGGTGAGGTCGTTGGTCCAGATGGTGGCGGTCTCGGTGCCTGCCGCGAGGTCGGCCACGATGTGGACCTCGCGGTAGCGCATGTCGACCTTCGCGCGGTCCTCGCCGACGCCGCCGTTCTTGCAGACCCAGACGCCGTTGATGGCGACGTTGAGCCGGTCGGGCTCGAAGGCGGCCTGGGTGGTGCCGATCGCCGAGAGGACGCGGCCCCAGTTGGGGTCCTCGCCGTGGATGGCGCACTTGAGGAGGTTGTTGCGGGCGATGGAGCGGCCCACCTCCACGGCGTCCTCCTCGGTCGCGGCGCCCACCACCTCGACCTTGATGTCCTTGCTGGCGCCCTCGGCGTCCCGGATGAGCTGCTGCCCGAGGTCGTCGCACACCGCCCGTACGGCCTCGGCGAACTCCGCGTACGGCGGGGTGACCCCGGAGGCGCCGGAGGCGAGCAGCAGCACGGTGTCGTTGGTGGACATGCAGCCGTCGGAGTCGACCCGGTCGAAGGTGACCCTGGTGGCGGCGCGCAGCGCCTGGTCGAGCACGTCGGCCTCGAGGTCGGCGTCCGTGGTGAGGACCACGAGCATGGTGGCCAGGCCCGGGGCGAGCATGCCGGCACCCTTGGCCATACCGCCGACGGTCCAGCCGTCCTTGGTCACCACGGACGTCTTGTGGACGGTGTCGGTGGTCTTGATGGCGATGGCGGCCTTCTCGCCGCCGTGCTCGGAGAGCCGGGCGGCGGCCGTCTCGACGCCCGGCAGCAGCTTGTCCATGGGCAGCAGGACGCCGATCAGTCCGGTGGAGCAGACCGCGACCTCGATGGCGCCGACACCGAGCACGTCGGCGGCCTTCTCGGCGGTGGCGTGGGTGTCCTGGAAGCCCTTGGAGCCGGTGCAGGCGTTGGCGCCGCCGGAGTTGAGGACGACCGCGGAGAGCCTGCCGTCCTTGAGGACCTGCTCGGACCACTGCACCGGGGCGGCCTTGACGCGGTTGGAGGTGAAGACGCCCGCGGCGGCGCGGCGGGGTCCGGTGTTGACCACGAGGGCCAGGTCCGGGTTGCCGCTCTCCTTGATCCCGGCGGCGATGCCCGCCGCCTGGAACCCCTTGGCTGCCGTGACGCTCACGGTGCGACTCCGATCGTGGAAAGTCCGAGCTCCTCGGGAAGTCCGAGGGCGATGTTCATGCTCTGCACCGCGCCGCCCGCGGTGCCCTTGGTCAGGTTGTCGATGGCGCTGATCGCGATGACGCGGTGCGCGGCGGGGTCGTACGCCACCTGGATCTGCACGGCGTTGGAGCCGTACACGGAGGCGGTGGCGGGCCAGCGCCCCTCGGGCAGGAGGCGGACGAAGGGCTCGTCGGCGTAGGCCTTCTCGTACGCGGCGCGCACGGAGTCGGCGGTGACCCCGGGCCGGGCCTTGGCGCTGCACGTGGCGAGGATGCCGCGGGGCATCGGCGCGAGCGTGGGCGTGAAGGACACGGTGACGCGCTCACCCGCCGCGGCGCTGAGGTTCTGGATCATCTCCGGGGTGTGCCGGTGCAGGCCGCCCACCCCGTAGGGGGACATGGATCCCATGACCTCGGAGCCGAGCAGGTGCGGCTTGGCCGCCTTGCCGGCGCCGGAGGTGCCGGACGCGGCGACGATCACGGCCTCGTTCTCGGCGAGTCCGGCCGCGTAGGCCGGGAAGAGGGCGAGGGAGGCGGCCGTCGGGTAGCAGCCGGGCACCGCGATGCGCCGGGCACCCGCCAGCGCGGCGCGGCCACCGGGGAGTTCGGGGAGGCCGTAGGGCCAGGTGCCGGCGTGCGGGGAGCCGTAGAAGCGCTCCCAGTCGGCGGGGTCCTTCAGCCGGAAGTCGGCGCCCATGTCGATGACGAGGACGTCGGGTCCCAGTCGCTCGGCGACGGCGGCGGACCGGCCGTGCGGCAGGGCGAGGAAGACGACGTCGTGCCCGGCGAGGACTTCGGGGGTGGTCTCCTGCAGGACGCGGTCGGCGAGGGGCGGCAGGTGCGGCTGCAGGGCGCCGAGCCGCTCGCCGGCGTTGGTGTTCCCGGTCAGGGCGCCGATCTCGGCCTCGGGGTGCGCCAGGAGCAGGCGCAGCGCTTCTCCGCCCGCGTATCCACTCGCTCCGGCGACCGCCACACGTACAGCCATGAACCCTCCTCCTCGATGGCATGACTATACGTATTCCTGCACGTTTATGCAACGGAATCGAGGCCGGTCGTCGTACGGTGAGCGGGTGGAAAAGGGCGAGCGGGCGGCGGAGGACCGGTTCCTGCCGGTGCCGGACGTGCTGGCGTACCTGGCCGGGAACTGGCGGGTCCGGCGGTCGGTGCGGGACCTGGCGGGCGGCGGGACGGGGGAGTTCACCGGCACGACGGCCTTCGGCGCCCTGGACGGCGGCGGGCTCCTGCACCGGGAGTGCGGCACGTTCGTCTGGCAGGGGGTGGCCCGGCCCGCCGAGCGGACGCTGCGCTTCCTGCCCGGGAGCGTGCCGGGCACGGCCGATGTGCGCTTCGCGGACGGGCGGCCCTTCCACGATCTGGACCTGCGCTCCGGGCGGCACCTGGCCGGCCATCCGTGCGCGGCGGATCTCTACCGGGGCGAGTTCACCGTCCGGGACGCCGGGCACTGGCGCACGGTGTGGCGCGTGGGCGGCCCCGCGAAGAACCTGCTGCTGACGACGGACTACGCGCGCGAGGACTGAGCCCCCGGTACGCAGACCGCCGGGGGTCGGTCCCGGCCGTCCGTTCCCCGGGCCGGCCGTCAGGGCAGCGCCTCCGCGCAGGCCGTCCGCAGGCGGCGCACGCCCTCGGCGATCTCCGCCGTGCCGCCGACCGCGGCGAAGCTCAACCGCACGTGGTCGGCCGGGGGTTCGGCGCTGAAGTAGGGGCGGCCAGGGGTGATCGCGACGCCCGCGCGCAGGGCGGCGGCCGTCAGGGCGGCCTCTCCCCCAGGGCCGAAGGCCCGGGAGGCGCCCCCGGTGCCGTCGGGCAGGCGCAGCCACAGGTGGTAGCCCCCGGACGGGACGTGCGGCAGGGCGAGTTCGGGAAGGTGACCCCGCAGCGCGGTGGTCATCGCGTCCCGACGACTCTTCAACTCCGCCGCGAGCGTGCGCAGATGACGCGGCCAGGCGGGTGAGCCGACCAGTTCGAGAGCGGCCTCCTGCAACGGCCGCGGCACGAAGAACGTGTCCACGACCTGGATGGCGCGCAGCCGTTCCAGCACCGGGCCGCGCGCGACCAGCGCGCTCACCCGGAAGCTGGGCGAGGTGGCCTTGGTCAGCGAGCCGACGTGCACCACGACCCCGTCCGGGTCGGCGGCGACGAGCGGGGGCGGCAGGGTGCCGGCGTCCTCGTGCGCGAGCCGCCGCACGAAGTCGTCCTCGACGACGAAGGCTCCGGCCTCGCGGGCCGTCCGCAGCACCCGCGCGCGCCGGTCGGGGGCGAGGACGGCGCCGGTGGGGTTCTGGAACAGGGGCTGGCAGACGAACACGCGGGCGCCGGTGGCCCGGAACGCGTCGGCGAGCAGTTCCGGCCTCACCCCCTCGGCGTCGACGGGCACGGGTACGGGCCGCAGCCCGGAGGACCGGGCGATGGCCAGCATGCCGGGATAGGTGGGCGACTCGACCAGCACCGGAGCGCCGGGCGGGGCCAGGGCGCGCAGGGCGGTGGTCAGCGCGGACTGGCCGCCCGCGGTGATCAGGACCTCGGCGGCGGTGACGGTCCCGCCCGGTCCGCCGATGTCCCGCGCGAACCACTCGCGCAGCTCCGGCAGCCCCTCCAGCGGCGGCCTCCCCCACGTCCCGGGACGGCGGCCGGCCCGGGACAGCGCGGCGGCCATGGCCCGCTCGGGCTGCAACGAGGGGTGCAGGTATCCCCCGTTGAACTCGATCACGCCCGGCGGCGGGGCGGCCAGCGAGATCGTGACGCCGGAGGCGTCCACCGTGCGCGGTACGAGGTCGGCGGCGCCGTCCGCGCTGAGCGCGACCTCCTGCCAGGAGGTGTCGCCGGCGGGAGCGGCCGTCCCGCGCGCCGGGGCGCGGAAGGCGCCGGCACCGGGACGGGTGACCACCAGGCCCTCGGCCGCCAGCTGCGACAGGGCCCGCGAGACGGTCACCGGACTGACCCGGTACCGCTCGACGAGGACCCGGCTCGACGGGAGCTTTCCACCAGGTGAGTAGCGGTCCAGTTCCCGCCGCAGGCATTCTGCGAGTTCGGCGACGCTGCTACGCTGTTGCATGAGAGCACAGAGTAGCGCTACCGCACCGACATCGATAGCGGTGGACGCCCCGGCCCGCCCGCGCGCCGGCACCCTTCAGGCGGCCCTCGGCGTGGTCGCCTTCTCCCTGACCTTCCCGGCCACCGCCTGGGGCCTGGAGGGCTTCGGACCCTGGTCCCTGGTGGCCGTGCGCAGTGTGCTCGCCGCGGTCCTCGCGGGCGGCTGCCTGCTGGCGCTGCGCGTACCGCCGCCCGCACGCCGGCACTGGCCCGGCCTCGCGGTCGTGGCCGCCGGAGTGGTCCTCGGCTTCCCGCTGCTCACCACGCTCGCCCTGGAGACCTCCACCACCGCGCACGCCGCCGTCGTCGTGGGCCTGCTGCCGCTCACCACGGCGCTGCTCTCCGCGCTGCGCTTCGGCATCCGCCCCTCGCGCACGTTCTGGACGGCGGCGCTGGCGGGCGCGGCGGCCGTGGTGGCCTTCACCGTGCAGCAGAGCGGCGGTGCGCTGACCACCGCCGACGGCTACCTGTTCGGCGCCCTGCTGGTGTGCGCCGCCGGCTACACCGAGGGCGGCCGGCTGGCCCGCGTGATGCCGGGCTGGCAGGTCATCGGCTGGGCGCTGGTGGCATGCCTGCCGCTCACCGTGCCCGCGGCCGCGCTCGCGCTGACGCACGAGCCCGTGCACCTGGGCGTCCACAGCGTGACCGGACTGCTCTGGGTCGCGGCGGGCTCGCAGTTCCTCGGGCTGGTCGTCTGGTACCGGGGCATGGCCGCCGTCGGCATCCCCAAGGCGAGCCAGTTGCAGCTGGCCCAACCCCTGCTCACACTGGTGTGGTCGGTGCTGCTGCTCGGCGAGCACCTCACTCCGGCCGCCCCCGTGACGGCCGTAGCCGTGCTCGTCTGCATCGCCGTCACCCAGCGGACGCGCGGCTGACCGGCGCTCACACCGGTGCCGACCGCACACCGGCCCGGCGGCTCACCGGTTCCGGCCGCGCTCCGCATCGTAGACTCGGAATCGGAAGTCGAGGACCGCTGCTCCCGCACATGGTGAGGAGGCCCCGCAGATGCGCGCAACCGTGGGCGACCAGCTCGTCCAACACGGCAGGGTGGTCGGTCAGCACGACCAGATCAGCGAAATCGTCGAGGTCATGGGCACGGAGGGCAACCCGCCGTACCGCGTCCGCTTCCCGGACGGGCACGAGGCCGTCATGTCACCGGGCCCCGACTGCCAGGTCCGCCACAAGAAGGAGCACGAACACCACTGAGTCAGCGCGGGGGTCTCGCCGGCCGGCGGTAGTGGTCGGCGACGACCCGCGCCATGGCCCCGGTCGGATCGGCCGCCACCTCCTTCGCGGCGAAGAAGACGTGCCCGCGCACTTCCGGGTGCGTGGCCGCGAGGGTGAGGTGGCGGGACAGCTCGTCGGGGTCCTGCCAGGCCGCGCCCTGCGCGGGGTCGCCGGCCTTGTAGAGCGCCTCCCCCACGTACAGCCGCGTACGGCTGCCGCGTGCCGCCTCGGCCCACCAGGGCAGCAGGGCGGCGTAGTCGGCGGTGGCGAAGCCGATGGCCCAGTACAGCTGTGGGACGACGTAGTCGATCCAGCCCTCCCCGACCCACTTGCGGGTGTCCGCGTACAGGTCGTCGTACGTCTGCACGCCGGCCCGGGTGTCCGAGCCGCGCGGGTCGGACGAGGCGTTGCGCCACACCCCGAAGGGGCTGATCCCGAACCGGGCGCCCGGGCGAGTGGCGGCGATGGCAGCGGCCGTCTCGCGGATCAGCCGGTCGATGTTGTCGCGCCGCCAGTCGGCCCGGCCGGCGAAGGCACCGCCGTACCGGTGGTGGGCGACGTCGTCGTCGAAGGTCTGCCCGGCGACCGGATAGGGGTAGAAGTAGTCGTCGAAGTGGACGCCGTCCACCGGGTACCGGGACACCGCGTCGAGCATCGCCCGCTGCACGAACGCCCGGACCTCGGGCAGGCCGGGGTTGTAGTAGAGGCACCCGCCGTGACGGACCACCCAGTCGGGGTGCCTGCGGGCCGGATGGGAGGCGGCCAGCAGGGACGGGTCCTCGTGCAGGGCGATCCGGTAGGGGTTGAACCAGGCGTGCAGCCGCAGTCCGCGGGCGTGTGCCTCCGCCACGGCCGTGCCCAGCGGATCCCAGCCCGGGTCCCTGCCCTGCGTGCCGGTGAGGAACTGCGACCACGGCTCGTGGGGCGAGGGCCACAGCGCGTCGGCCGACGGGCGCACCTGGAGGAACACCGTGTTGAGCCTGCGGCGCACCGCCACGTCGAGCAGGGCGGTCAGCTCGCCGCGCTGCCGGGCCACGCTCAGCCCGGTGCGGGAGGGCCAGTCGCGGTTGCGCACGGTCGCCAGCCACATGCCGCGCATCTCGGTGGCCTCGGCGCGGCTCCTCCGGTCGGTGCCGGTGCCGCCCGTCGCGGTGGCCGCGTCGCCGGTCACCGCCAGGGTCGACAGCGCCGCCACGGTGAACGACCGTCGAGTCACCCGTGTCCCTCGGGCCATCCGGGCACTCCCCGTACGCCGTGGATCCGCACGGTCACGGATCGTTCACCGGCCCAGCATGCCCGACCCGGGCGACCGATCACGGCCACCACGGGGGTAACGTGCACGATCGGAGCAGGCACCGCACAACGGGCCGCCTGCCACAGCCGTAGGAACTGCGAAAGGGACGATGTGACCGGCATTTCGGGAGACATTGCACGCGTCGGAGTGGTGGGCTGCGGCCAGATGGGTGCGGGCATCGCCGAGGTGTGCGCCCGGGCCGGCCTGGAGGTGAAGGTCGCCGAGACCACCGGCGAGGCTCTGGAGATAGGCCGTACCCGGCTGTTCAACTCCCTGGCCAAGGCGGCCGAGCGCGGCAAGATCAGCGAGGCGGAGCGGGACGCGACGCAGGCCCGGCTGAGCTTCACCACCGACCTCGGCGAGTTCTCCGACCGCGACCTGGTGATCGAGGCCGTGGTGGAGAACGAGCAGGTCAAGACCGAGATCTTCCAGGTCCTGGACCAGGTGGTGACCCGGCCGGACGCGATCCTGGCCTCCAACACCTCCTCCATCCCGCTGGTGAGGCTGGCGGTCGCCACCGCGCGGCCCGACCAGGTGGTCGGCATCCACTTCTTCAACCCCGCCCCGGTGCAGCAGCTGGTCGAGCTGATCCCGGCGCTCACCACCTCCGAGGGCACGCTGAGCCGGGCGCAGCTGTTCACCGAGAAGGTGCTCGGCAAGCACGCGATCCGCGCCCAGGACCGCTCGGGCTTCGTGGTGAACGCGCTGCTGATCCCCTACCTGCTCTCGGCGATCCGGATGTTCGAGTCGGGCATCGCCAGCCGCGAGGACATCGACAACGGCATGGAGCTGGGCTGCGCCCACCCGATGGGCCCGCTGAAGCTGTCCGACCTGATCGGTCTGGACACGGTGGCCTCGGTCGCCCATTCCATGTACGAGGAGTACAAGGAGCCGCTGTACGCCGCTCCCCCGCTGCTCCAGCGCATGGTGGACGCCGGGCGGCTCGGCCGGAAGTCCGGCTCCGGCTTCTACACCTACGGCTGACCACGAAGAGCGACGGTCAACGGGCCCGGCACCGAGGTGGTGCCGGGCCCGCGTCATTCGCACACCGTGTGCGCTCCCTCAGGACAGCGTGTCCTGTCCGAGCCTGAGGTGGTGCAGGAGCAGCAACGCGGCCGCCATGTTGGCGGCCGGGACCTCGCCGCGGGCGACCAGGTCGGGAACGAGCTTGAGGGGGACCCATTCCCGGCGGTCGGACTCGAAGTCGTCCGCCGGGTGTCCGACGTACTCGCCCTCGTCCGACCAGTAGATGTGGTGCCGGGCGTCGGTGAGTCCGTTGGACGGCTCCACGCTCATGAGGTGGTGCAGGGGTCCCGGCCGCCAACCGGTCTCCTCCTCCAGTTCCCTGGCGGCCGCGGCCGTGATGTCCTCGCCGTCCTCCACGACGCCCGCCGCGAGCTCCCAGCCCCAGCTGTCGGTGATGAAGCGGTGGCGCCACAGGAGGAGGACCTCACCCGCCTCGTTCACCACCGTGGCCACGGCGACGGGCCGCAGGCGTATCAGGAAGTGGTCGAGGTGCCGGCCGTCCGGCAACTCGACATCCGCGAGGTTGACGGTGAACCAGCGGTTTGCGTACACAGTTTGTTCGTTCTGTTTCGTCCACTGCACGGTTCTGCCACCTTCCGTCGGGTCAGTGGCAATATCGCAGCCCGAACGGTCCCGCAGCAGACACACGGCGAGCCGCCGGGAGCACCGCCCCGCCGTCACAGCGGTACGCGCAGGGCCCCGTCGATCAGTTCGGCCGCCTCGGCCGTGCCGGCGCTGCCGCTGCGCACCAGGTGCTCGCGCACCGCGCGCAGTCTGTCCCGCAGCCGCTGCGACTCCATCCCACGGGCCTGTTCGGCCATCCGCACGGCCGTGGCCACCGCCTTGTCGGCGTTGCCCCGGCGCAGTTGGATCGTGCTGAGCATGGCCAGCCGGTGCACCCGGCCCCGGTCGTGCGCGGGGTTGTCGACGGCGGCCGCGGCGTGCTCCTCGGCGGCGGCCAGCTCGCCGAGGCTGAGCAGGGCCTCGGCCACCTGCACGTTGACCAGGCCCGGTTGGACGTAGCCCGTCTCGTCGGGTTCGTATCCGCGCCGGATGCGTTCGGCGGCGGACTCGGCGCGCCCGATGCAGGCCAGGGCGCTCGTGCCGTCGCCGAGGTGGGCGTAGGCCTTGGCCTGCATCGCGTACAGGTCGGAGACGAGCGCGGGGGTGATGTGCTGGCCGGCGGCACGCAGCGCGGCCTCGGCGAAGGCGACGGCCTGGCGGTACTCCCGCATGAACAGCGACTGGTTGACCAGCAGCGCGATCACATACGCTCCAAGTCCCCGGTCCCCGCTGGCCTTGGCGAGCCTGAGCGCCTGGTGGAAGTAGCGCTGGGCCAGGCCGTGCGCGTCGGAGTCATAGGCGCAGATGCCCACGATCGCCACCAAGGCGCCGGTGGCGCGGTGCAGTTGGCGGCCGGTGGCGTCGGTGTAGCTGCCCCGCAGCAGCGGGGCGGCCTCGGCGTTGAGAAAGCCCACGACACGGCCGCGGGTCGCGACGCCGCCCGCCTTGCGGTACATCTGCTCGTAGTGCGTGCGGGCGGCGCGCAGCATCTCGATGTCGGACGGGGTGACCCGGTGCGGGCCACCGCGGGAGACGTCCACGTCCTCGGGCGGGTTCTCCCACTCCCACACGGGCATGACGGCGGGCGTGCCGGTCACGGCGGGGGCTCCGAGAAGGTGCGGGCGTTGCTGCTCGTCGGATCGCCACAGGGCGGTGGCGCGTTCGACGAACCCGGACAGCGAGGTGCCGTGCGGCGAGGAGGGCTCGCCGGGCACGCCGAGGCCGATGTCGTCGAGCGTGACCGGCCGACGCAGCCGGCCCGCCAGCACCTCGCAGATCAGGTCGGGCACCTGGCCGCGCGGCCGCTGGCCCTTCAACCACCGGGCCACGGCGGTGTGTTCGTACCGGAGCGCGAGTCCGCGGGCCCGCCCCTCCTGGTTGACGTGCGCTGCCAGGCCCGCGTGCGAGATCCCGGCCTCGTCCAGGATCGCGTCGAGCAGTGTGTTGGGCTGCATGGGTGCCCCCCGGTGGCTCAGTGGCGACAGCGTAGTGCGTTCGCCTTCACACGGGGTGTGAACGGAGCACGCGCATCCGGGCTGTACGCGCGCTGTCGCGGCTAGTCCCCACCGGGTTGACTGAACCGCCTCCTCCAAGAGGCCGGCCGGGCCGCCGGCTCCCCCTCAAGAACCACGGCGGCCCGGCACGGCGGCGCTCCGCGAGGTGGCCGGCCTTGTCGACCCGGGCGGACTCAAGAAGGGGCGCGGGGAACTGCGCGACCGGCCACCGGCCTCCACCGAGTGGCCCACCCCGTCGACCGAGGCCGACCCAAAAAGGGGCACGGGGAACTGCGCGACCGGCCACCGGCCACCCGCAGCCGACCCGCTCCATCGAGTGGCCCACCCCGTCGACCGAGGCCAGCTCAAAAAGGGGCACGGGGAACTGCGCGACCGGCCACCAGCCACCCGCAGCCGACCCGCTCCATCGAGTGGCCCACCTTGTCGACCGAGGCCAGCTCAAAAAAAGGGCGCGGGGAACTGCGCGACCGGTCGCCGACTGCTCGCAGCCGGCGACGGACTCGCAGTCCCCCGCGCTCGACCCGTCAGCTGCGCAGAACCGCCCCCGTGCGCTCAGCGGCCAGCGCCACCGCCGCGTCACGGGCGGCGGACGCCTCGTCCACGGTCAGCGTGCGGTCCGGCGCGCGGAAGCGCAGCGCGTAGGCGAGGGACTTGCGGCCCTCCCCGAGCTGCTCGGCGTTCTCGTAGAGGTCGAACAGCCGGATGGACTCCAGGAGTTCACCGGCACCCTCGCGCAGCGCGGCCTCGACGTCGGCGGCCGGGACCGGCTTGTCGACGACGAGGGCGACGTCCTGCGTGGCGACCGGGAACGTGGAGATGCCCGGCGCCCGCGGGGTGTCGTCGCCGGCCTGCTCCAGCACGTCCAGGTTCAGCTCCATCGCGCAGGTGCGCTCGGGCAGGCCCAGTGCCTTGACCACACGCGGGTGCAGTTCGCCCGCGTGGCCCACGACCCGCTCGGCACCGTCCACGGTGACCGCGAACTCGGCGCAGCGGCCCGGGTGCCACGGGCCGTACCGACCCTTGCGGACGATCGGTTCGGCCCCGGTTTCGCGGGCCACGGTCCGCGCGGCCTCGACCGCGTCGGCCCAGTCGGCCGGGCGGCCCTTGCCCCACCAGCCGGTCTGCTCACGGGCGCCCGCGAGGACCACGGCCACATGGCGCGGCTGCTCGGGCAGCGCCGCGTTCAGCTCCGCGATCTCCTCGTCGGTGGGACGCCGGTCGACGGGCGGCTGGGCCGCGACCCGCTGCTCCTCGCGCGGGTGGAAGACCAGGCCGGTCTCGAACAGGGCGAGATCGTGGCTGCCGCGGCCGTCGTTGCGGCGCAGCGCGCCGAGCAGGCCCGGCAGCAGCGTGGTGCGCAGCGCGGGCTCCTCGTCGCTGAGCGGGTTGACCAGCCGGACCACGCGGCGCGCGGGGTCGCCGGGCTCGAGGCCGAGCTGGTCGAAGACCTGCTCGCCGACGAAGGGATAGGTCGGCGCCTCGACGTAGCCCGCGCCGGCCAGCGCGCGGCCGACCCGACGGTGCAGCCGCTGGCGGTGGGTGAGGCCGCGGCCCGAGGGGAGCCTGGGCAGCGTGGAGGGCAGGTTCTCGTAGCCCTCCAGGCGGATGACCTCTTCGGCCAAGTCGTTGGGGTCGGTCAGGTCGGGCCGCCAGGACGGGACGGTGACGGTCAGCTCGTCCTGCCCCTCCACCTGGCAGCCGATCTGCTGGAGCCGGCGGACGACGGCCTCACGGCCGTAGACGACGCCCGCGACCTTGTCCGGGTGGTCGGCCGGCACGGTGATCGTGCGCGGAGCCGCGGGCGCGGCTACCTCGGTGACACCGGCGTCGGCCGTGCCGCCCGCGAGCAGGACCAGCAGGTCCACCGTGCGCTGGGCCGCGGCGGAGGCGGCCTGCGGGTCGACGCCCCGCTCGAAGCGGCGGGAGGCCTCCGAGGACAGTTTGTGACGGCGGGCGGTGCGCGCGATGGAGACCTGGTCGAAGTGCGCGGCCTCGATGACGACCTCGGTGGTCGCGTTCTCCGTGTCCTGGTGGTCGGCGATCTCGGTGTTGGCGCCGCCCATGACGCCCGCGAGGCCGATGGCGCCGCGCTCGTCGGTGATGACCAGGTCCTCGGCGTGCAGCGTGCGCTTGACGCCGTCGAGGGTGGTGAACTTCTCGCCCTCCTCGGCCCGGCGCACGCCGATCGTGCCCTGGACCAGCTTGCGGTCGTAGGCGTGCAGCGGCTGGCCGAGCTCCAGCATCACGTAGTTGGTGATGTCGACGGCGAGCGAGATCGGGCGCATCCCGGCCTTCTGGAGGCGGCGCTGGAGCCAGATCGGGGAGCGCGCCTCGGGGTCGAGGCCGGAGACGGTGCGCGCGGTGAAGCGGTCGCAGCCGTGCGGCTCGTCGATCCGCACGGCGTAGCCGAACGCGTTCGGCGCCGGTACGTCGAGCAGGGCGGGGTCGCGCAGCGGCAGGCCGTAGGCGATGGCGGTCTCGCGGGCGACGCCGCGCAGGGACAGGCAGTCGCCGCGGTTGGCGGTGACGGCGATGTCGAGGACCTCGTCGACCAGCTCCAGCAGCTCGATGGCGTCCTTGCCGACCTCGGTCTCGGGCGGCAGCACGATGATGCCCTGGCTGCCGTCGTCGCCCATGCCCAGCTCGTCGCTGGAGCAGATCATGCCGTGGGAGGTCTTGCCGTAGGTCTTGCGGGCGCTGATCGCGAACCCGCCGGGCAGCACGGCGCCCGGGAGGACCACGACGACCTTGTCGCCGACGGCGAAGTTGCGGGCGCCACAGACGATCTCCTGCGGCTCGCCGGTGCCGTTGGCCTGGCCGACGTCGACGGTGCAGAAGCGGATCGGCTTCTTGAAGCCCTCCAGCTCCTCGATGGTCAGCACCCGGCCGACGGCGAGCGGCCCCTTGAGGTCGGCGCCGAGCTGTTCGACGGTCTCCACCTCGAGGCCGGCCGAAATGAGCTTGGCCTGGACGTCGCGCCCGGTCTCCGTCGCCGGCAGGTCGACGTACTCCCGCAGCCAAGAAAGCGGGATCCGCATCAGATCTCCATCCCGAACGGCCGGGTGAACCGGACGTCACCCTCGACCATGTCTCGCATGTCTTCGACGTTGTGGCGGAACATCAGCATCCGCTCGATGCCGAACCCGAAGGCGAAGCCGCTGTACTTCTCGGGGTCGACGCCGCAGGCGGTGAGCACCCGCGGGTTGACCATGCCGCAGCCGCCGAGCTCGATCCAGCCCTCGGAGGAGCAGGTGCGGCAGGGCCGGTCGGGGTTGCCGACGGACTCGCCGCGGCAGACGTAGCACACCATGTCCATCTCGGCGGACGGCTCGGTGAAGGGGAAGAAGTTGGGCCGCAGCCGGGTCTTCATGCCCTCGCCGAACAGGGACTGCACCATGTGGTCCAGGGTGCCCTTGAGGTCGGCCATGGTCAGGCCCTCGTCCACGGCGAGCAGCTCGACCTGGTGGAAGACGGGCGTGTGGGTGGCGTCCAGCTCGTCGGTGCGGTAGACGCGGCCGGGGCAGATCACGTAGACCGGCAGCTCGCGTTCGAACAGGGAGCGGATCTGCACCGGCGAGGTGTGGGTGCGCAGGACGACACCGGACTCGCTGCCGCCTTCGGGGCCCTGCACGAAGAAGGTGTCGGCCTCGCCGCGGGCCGGGTGGTCCGGGCCGATGTTCAGGGCGTCGAAGTTGAACCACTCGGCCTCGGCCTGCGGGCCCTCGGCGACCTCGTAGCCCATGGCCACGAAGACGTCCTCGATGCGCTCCGAGAGCGTGGTCAGCGGGTGGCGGGCGCCGGCCGGTACGCGGTCGAACGGCAGCGTGACGTCGACGTCCTCCTCGACCAGCACACGGGCGTCCCGCTCCGCCTCGAGCTCGGTCTGGCGGGCGGCGAGGCCCTTGTTCACCGCGCCGCGGGCCATGCCGACCCGCTTGCCGGCGTCGGCCTTGGCGTGCGGGGGCAGGGCGCCGATCTCGCGGTTGGCGAGGGAGAGCGGGGAGGCGGGGCCGGTGTGGGCGACCTTGGCCTCGTGGAGCGCGTCGAGGGAGTCCGCGGCGGCGAAGGCGGCGAGCGCCTCGTCCCGCATGCGCTCGATCTCTTCCGGTTTCAACGCCTCGACCTCGACAGGGTCGTACGACTTATTGGGTGCCGACATCTCTTCCCGTGCTTCCGATTGGCTGGCTGGAGGTCCCCGTCACCGACTCGCACCGACTCGCGGACAGATCGTCACGGTTTTCGGGACACAAAGGTGCCAAAGGCCGAGTCTAACGGGGCCGGGGAAAGCGAATGCGCCCGTGGGTCCGCGGCGGGTGCTCAGAGCAGGTGTGCCGGGGTGCCCACGGGCAGGGTAAATCGGATCTCCGCGCCGCCCCCTCGGGCGCGGCCGACCGTGATGGTGCCGCCGTGGGCCTCGACGATGCCCTTGACGATGTAGAGCCCGAGTCCGGTCCCGCCGCGCTTGCTGCCCCGCCAGAAGCGGGTGAAGACACGGTTCATGGACTCCTCCGGAATGCCGGGCCCCTCGTCGCTCACCGTGACCGACGTGGCGGTGTTCTCGATGGTCCCGGCGGCTTCCCCTTCCCGTGGGGACGGCGCCGGTGTGACATCGATGGTGACGGATCCCTCGCCGTGCCGCACGGCATTTTCCACGAGGTTGCTCAGCACCTGGTCGATCTTGTCGGGGTCGGCCCACAGCTCGGGCAGCGGTTTCTCGACGCGCACCAGGAACCGGTCGGCGGGCTGGCCTGCGGCGACGTACGCCTGGACGTGCCGCCCGACCGCGGCGCCCATGTCGACGGGCTGACGGCGCACCTCCAGGCGGCCGGAGTCGATGCGGGATATGTCGAGCAGTTCGGCGATGAGCCGGGTGACGCGGTCGGCGTCGGCGTCGACGGTCTCCAGCATCAGCCGTTTCTGGTCGTCCGTGAACCTCTCCCACTTGGCGAGCAGGGTCGCCGTGAAGCCCTTGACGGAGGTCAGCGGCGAGCGCAGCTCGTGGGCGACGGTGGCGATCAGCTCGGCGTGGCTGCGCTCGGTGCGACGGCGGGCCTCGGTGTCGCGGAGGGAGACGACGACACGGCGGACCGGGCCGGTGGGGTGGGTGCGGACGTACTTCGCGGAGACGAGGACCTCCCGGCCGCCGTGCAGCAGGAGGTTGCGCTCGGGCTGGCCCACCCGGATGGCCAGGCCGCCGTAGGGGTCGGTCAGCTGCCACCAGCGGCGCCCCTCCAGGTCCTCCAGCGGCAGGGCCTTCTCCAGGGGCTGTCCCAGGGCCTGGTCGGCGGGCACGGCGCTGATCCGGGCGGCGGCGGCGTTGAAGCAGATGATCCGCCCGTGCTCGTCGGCGATCACCAGGCCGTCGGGAAGGTCGTCGGGGTCGACGCCGAGGCGGGCGGGATCGTCCTGCCGGGGCGCGGGTGGTCGTCGCGCGTCCCGCGCTCCGGGCGCGCGACCGGTGCCGACACTCATCCCCTCACCCCACCTCTCAGCCGGTGCAGCAGGCCCCCGGGCTGGTCACCCTACTGGTTGCGGGTGGCGGAGCGGCAGCCTCCGGAGCCGCGCTGCGCACGGGCCGACGCGTACAGACATACGGCGGCGGCGGTCGCGAGGTTCAGGCTCTCGGCCTTTCCGTGGATGGGAACGCGTACGACGGCGTCGGCGAGGGTGCGGGTCTCCTCCGGCAGGCCCCAGGCCTCGTTGCCGAACACCCACGCGGTGGGGCCGCCCATGGTGCCGTGGTCGAGCTCGTCGTCCAGATCGTGCTCGCCCGCGCCGTCGGCGGCGAGGATGCGCACTCCGGCGTCCCTGAGCGCGGCGACCGCCCGCTCGACGGGGACTCCGACGGCCACGGGCAGGTGGAACAGGGAGCCGACGGAGGCCCGGACGGCCTTGGGATTGTAGAGGTCGACGGAGGCGTCCGTGAGGACGACCGCTTCGGCTCCGGCGGCGTCGGCGCAGCGCAGGACGGTGCCGGCGTTGCCGGGGTCGCGCACATGGGCGAGGACGGCGACGAGCTTCGGGCGGGCCGCGACGATGTCCTCGAAGGGGGTGTCGAGGAACCGGCACACGCCGACGAGCCCCTGCGGGGTGACGGTGGTGGAGATGTCGGCGATGACGTCGTCGGCGGCGAGGTGGATCCGGGCCCCCGCGGCGCGGGCCTCCCCCACGATGTCGGCGTACCGCTCGGCGGCCTCGACCGTGGCGAACAGTTCGTCGAGGGTGGGCGTGTCGCCGACCCGGTGTGCCGCCGCCTCCCGCACGGCCTGCGGCCCCTCCGCGAGGAACAGGCGCTCCTTGCCCCGGAAGTTCCGCTTGGCCAGCCGCCGCGCTGCCGAGACGCGGGGCGAGCGGGGGGAGATCAGGTCAGGGGTGGCGGGGGGCATGGAGAGCTTCACCTTCGGTAGGAACGTTCCGCCGCGACGGCGATCAGCCGGCGGTCCCGGCCGGCGCCGGACGCGCCTCGGGCACCGCACGGCGCACATACGACGGACCCGCAGGCAGAGCCCACGGGTCCGTAGGATCGCGCCGGCCGGGCCGGCGCTGCGTCACGCAGCCTTGGGCGCGTTGACGTCGCTCGGCAGGGCCTTCTGCGCGACCTCGACGAGCGCGGCGAACGCGTTGGCGTCGTTGACGGCCAGCTCGGCCAGGATCTTGCGGTCGACCTCGACGTTCGCGGCCTTCAGACCCTGGATGAAGCGGTTGTACGTGATGCCGTTGGCGCGGGCAGCGGCGTTGATGCGCTGGATCCACAGCTGGCGGAAGTCACCCTTGCGCTTCTTGCGGTCGTTGTAGTTGTAGACCAGCGAGTGGGTGACCTGCTCCTTGGCCTTGCGGTACAGGCGCGAGCGCTGACCGCGGTAGCCGGAGGCCTGCTCGAGGATCGCCCGGCGCTTCTTGTGGGCGTTGACTGCCCGCTTGACGCGTGCCACTTGATTAACTCCTTGTAGCGGGGCCGTGGTTGTCCTCACACGGCCCGGAAACGATTGGGTCCCGGTCCTGACGTACGGCGCGCGGAGATCGGACGATCACGCGCCGCCGCGTCACTTGCCGAGAAGCTTCTTGATCTTCTTGGCGTCGCCCGGGGCCATCTCGGCGTTGCCGGTGAGGCGACGCGTCAGACGGGACGACTTGTGCTCGAGCAGGTGGCGCTTGCCGGCGCGCTCACGGAGCACCTTGCCGGAGCCGGTGACCTTGAAGCGCTTGCTGGCACCGCTGTGCGACTTGTTCTTCGGCATAGCGCCGTTCTCTCCTCGTAGGTGGCGCTCCGGTGCCCGGTCGCGAGAACCGGGCACGGCTTGGAGCGTCGCTCTTGTTATCGGTTACATCCTGGGACGTGGGGGTCCCGGGGGTCACGCTTCGGCGTGCTCCTCGGCCGACTCCTCGGCCGGCGCCTCGGCGTCCGCGGCGTTCTGCGAGCGGCCCGGGTTGGCCTTCGCTTCGGCCTTGCGGGCCTCCTGCGCCTGGCGGGCCTCGGCCATCGCCTCGGTCTTCTTCTTGTGCGGACCGAGAACCATGATCATGTTGCGGCCGTCCTGCTTCGGGTTCGACTCCACGAAGCCGAGGTCCTGGACGTCCTCCGCGAGCCGCTGCAGCAGCCGGTAGCCCAGCTCGGGCCGGGACTGCTCGCGACCACGGAACATGATCGTGATCTTGACCTTGTCGCCCTGCTTGAGGAACCGGACGACGTGACCCTTCTTGGTGTCGTAGTCGTGCGGGTCGATCTTCGGCCGGAGCTTCATCTCCTTGATGACCGTGTGCGCCTGGTTCTTACGCGCCTCACGGGCCTTCATGGCCGACTCGTACTTGAACTTCCCGTAGTCCATGAGCTTGCACACGGGCGGACGGGCGTTCGCCGCGACCTCGACCAGGTCCAGGTCGTACTCCTGCGCAAGCTCCAGTGCCTTCGCAAGCGGCACGATGCCGACCTGCTCGCCACTGGGACCGACAAGTCGCACCTCGGGAACGCGAATCCGGTCGTTGATGCGGGGCTCGGCGCTGATGGATCCTCCTCGGTTAGCACCACGCGACGGTCTGGCGGACAGCCGCGTACTCTGTGTTCGACAGACCTAACCGCGCCGAAGCACGAAAAATGCCCCGGACGATCACAGGCGGGGCTCCTCGAACTACCGGAGCGTCCGCCGCGATGGCCGCGGGGCGCACTTTCGGACGGGCCGCCACCGCTGGGGCGGACCCGTCTGACCGGTGACCCGCCGCCCCGGAGGGCGGTCAGGTGGGAGTTCGAAGCCTCCACTTGTGGGCCGGGCCCGTATGCTCTGGGCATACACGTCCAGCCGGTCGTCACACAAGGTTAGCAGCATCGGTCAGGAAGAGCTAATTCAGGCTGACCACGGCTGACTACGGGAGCTCCCCGTCCTGCGCCTATCGTGTGGGGCATGAGTGAGACCTCCCCCTCCGCACCCGCCGAGCAGCCCGACTTCGACGCCATGACCCGCGACATCGCGGAGGTCCCGGCGGTCGAGGTGATCGTGACGGTCGCCGTCAACCTGATGAGCGCCGCCGCGGTGAAGCTCGGTCTGACCGAGGAGGGCGACGAGCACAAGGACCTGGACGAGGCCCGCAAGCTGGTGTCGGCGCTCGCCGGACTGCTGGACGCGAGCGCCACCGAGATCAGCTCCTTCCACGCGGCGCCGCTGCGCGACGGCCTGAAGTCGCTGCAGCTGGCCTTCCGCGAGGCCTCGGTCGTCCCGGACGAGCCGGGCCAGGGCCCGGGCGAGAAGTACACCGGGCCGATCTACGGCTGAGCCGCTCCCGTCGGATCCCGGTCCCGAGCCGGCCGATCACCGCTGCGTCACGCAGCCGAACCCCGCTCCTTCACGTACAAGGGCTCGCCCGGCGGCGTCGCCCCGGCCGGCAGCAGTGCCAGGTCGAGGCCGCGCACCAGGCGGGCCCTCAGTGTCTCGCTGGCGGCGAGACGCGCGGCCACGGCGCGGGCGGTCTCGGCCGGGGCGGTGGGGACGGACGGGTCGAGCACCAGCGCCAGGGTCCCGTCGGCCTGCCCCCGCCCGAGGTGGGCGCGCAGCACGGCGGGCTCCGCGGCGACGGCCTCCCGCACGGCGGCGACGACGGCCGGGTCGGCCAGCGGGTCGGTCGTCGTACGGCCCTCGGCGAGGGCGAGCAGGGCGGGTCCTGTCAGCTCGAACGGCACCGGTCCTGCCACGTCCAACACCACCGTGTCCGCCTTCTCGTGCGCGGTGGCCTCCAGGACCTGGTGCAGCCGCACGGCCACGGGCCGGGCGTCCGGATCCCAGCGGGCCAGGGAGTCGGTCGAGGTGAAGGCGGGCAGTGCGGTGCGGTGACCGGCCTTCAGGGTGGGTACGGCCATCTCGCTGGTCTTCTCCCGGCGCAGCCCGTTCTCGTCCTCCTCCACCTCGCCGAGGACGGCCACCACGGGCACGAGCAGCCGTGCGCTCCTGAGCGCCTCCAGGACGGGTCCCACGGCGGTGCGGTCATCGGCCCAGGCGGCGAGCGCCGCGTTCAGCCCGGGGTCGACGGAGCCGTCGTCGTCGGAGAAGCCGGAGTCGGGAATGTTCTTCTTCGCCACGGTGCCGACCCTATCCGGGGCCGCGCCCGCTCCCTCAGGGTGCCCTGGTCCACGTCCGCCACGGCGGCCGCGGGACGTTCGGGCCCCGTATCGTCGGCGGCGGACGGGCCGCGCGCGGGGAGGGCGGCGGGAGAGGGCGGGGACGCGCGCGGGGACGGCGGCAAGGGCGGGGGCCGCGAGTGGGGAGGTGGCGGTGGAGACAGCGAGCGGAGAGCCGGTGGCGGTGACCGGGGGCCCGACCGTGGCGGTGGCGGCCCGCCGTCTCGGTTCCGGGGCGAGCGCCGGACACGGCGACGCCGTGTTCGACTCGGCGAGCATCGTCAAGGTCGGCATCCTGGCGGCCCTGCTGCTGCGGGCGCAGGACGCGGGACGGCGGCTGACCGCACGGGAGAGGACGTACGCCGCCGCGATGATCGAGCACAGCGACAACGACGCGGCGTCGGCACTGTGGCGGGTCATCGGCGGCGCGGACGGCCTGGACGCGGCGAACGAGCGCTTCGGACTCACGGAGACCACCGGCGGCGGCGGTCCGCTGTGGGGTCTGACCCGGACCACGGCCGCCGATCAACTCGTCCTGCTCCGGCAGGTGTTCGGCGGCGCCCGCAGGGAGCGCTCGGAGCTGGGCGAGGCCTCGCGGACGTACCTTCAGGGGCTGATGGGGCGGATCGCCCCGGGCCAGGACTGGGGGGTGTCGGCCGCCGCCGACGGCTCCGGGTGGGCCTTGAAGAACGGCTGGCTGCCGCGCGGTACGACCGGTCTGTGGGTCGTCAACAGCATCGGGCGGGTGACGGCCGGCGGCGACGACTACCTGGTGGCCGCCCTGTCCAGCGGCAACCGGACGAAGGAGCAGGGCATCGCGCTGGTGGAGGCGGCCGCCCGGGCGGCGGTGTCGGCATGCGGCCGGAAGGCGTGATCCGGGCCTCCTCGGCCGGACGATCCGGGGCTGCGGCGCAGGAGCGGGGCCACGACCGGAAGACCCCCGGTCTACAGCCGGAAGTCAGCCCCGCCCTCGCGGCGGCCGCGCCACAGGACGACCGCCACGACCAGCATCACTCCCCCGGCACTGCCCGCGAGGGGTCCCGCCCAGCCGGAGGCGCTGTCGGCCGCCTCGGCGGAGTCGGGGCCGGGGCCGAAGTACCGCTCGCCGTAGGACGCCGCGGTCAGGCCCTCGGGCCGGAGGCGGTCCGCGGCCTTGATGGCGGCGGCGGGATCGACCAGGCCGAAGCCGCGGGAGTCGTCGCGGCCGCCGACGGGAGCGTTGCGGGCCGTGTCCTCCAGGAGCTTCTTGATCTGGGCGGGGGTCAGACCCGGGTGGGCGGCCTTGACGAGGGCGACCGCGCCGGAGACGAAGGCGGAGGCCGCGCTCGTGCCCCAGCCCTCGTAGTACCGCTGGTCGGGGTCGGCGATGACGACGTCGACGCCGGGCGCGCTGACCGTCGCGTACCAGCGGCGGGTGGAGAAGGAGGCGCGGGTGCCGTAGCGGTCCACGGCGGTCGCGGCGATCACGCCCGGGTAGGCCGCCGGGTAGGAGATGTGGTCGCCCTTCTCGCCGCCGTTGCCGGCCGAGGCGACGACGACGGCGCCCTTGCTCAGCGCGTACTGGACGGCCTCGTCCTCGGCGGGCTCGGGGTGTGCGGAGTCCGAGTCGTCGCCGAGGGAGAGGTTGATGACGTCGGCGCCCTGGTCGGCTGCCCACCGGATGCCGTCGGCGAGGGCGTTGCCGCGGGTGCTGCGGGCCTTGCTCCGGGCGGAGTCGTCCTCCTCCAGGATCACCCGCACGGGCAGGATCCGGGCCTCGGGCGCGATGCCCATGACTCCGTCGGCGTTGCCGGGGCCGTGGCCGTGACCGGCGATGATGCCGGCCATGGCGGTGCCGTGGCGGGCCCAGGGGCGGTCGCCGCGTCGCGCGCCGAAGCCGATCATGTCCCTGCCGGGCAGGACGTTGCCGCGCAGATCGGGGTGGTCGTCGTCGACGCCGGTGTCCAGGACGGCGACGGTGATGCCCTTGCCCTGGGTGGTGCGCCAGGCCTCCTGGGTGTGCATGGCGTCCAGGCCCCACTGCTGGGCGCGGATGCCGTCGGCGTGCGCGGGGACCGACGGCACGAGGGCGAGGCAGGCGGCGAGGAACAGGCTCGGGACGCCGACCGCGAGAGCCCTGCGCGGCGTACGGTTCCCGGGTGTCACGGCGGCTGTCACGACGGCTCCTCCGTGGCTGTCTTGACGGTCTGGCGCAGGCCCCGCTCGATGCGGTCGGCGAGGCCCTGGGCCTCGTTTCCGAGGCCTGCCTGGGCGGCGGGGGTGGTGGCTCCGGACTTCGTCGCGTCGGCGGCGGCCTGCGGGGTGCCGGCGGCGCGGCCGTCGGCCCAGCCGGACACGGCGTAGACGACCACCGGGGCCTCGGTCAGCACGGAGACGGTCCACGACGCGCGCTGCTCGTCGCCGAAGGCCGCGGCGACGGTGCCCTTGGCGGCGTACGGGCGCGGCACGAGGTCGGTGCGCCGGGCGAGCCCGTCGTTCTCGAAGCGGGCGGCGAGGGACGTCATGGTGGGGGCGTCGGCCTTGGTGAAGAGCAGGCCGACGGTGGTGACGTAGCTCTGGGTGGCGTCCGTGTAGGTGGCGCGCAGCAGACGGGCGCAGCCGACGGGGGCGAGGGCCTTGCGCAGCAGCGGGTCGAAGGCGCCCTCGCAGCCGCTGTCCGGCGCGACGGCGACCCGGGTCCAGGTGCGGTCGGCTCCGCCCGGTCCGGCGCCGCGGCCGTCCACGGTGGGCGGGAAGAGCTGGTCGACGGGGACGCTGTGCCACATGGCGCCCGCCGCGGCGAAGCCGCCCTCCGCGCCGGGCTTCCCCGGCTCCCCGGTGAGCCAGCTGCCGGTCACGGCGCCGCCCATGAGCCCGATCCCCAGCACCAGGCAGGCGGCCGCCACGGCGACCCGCGGCCGGACCAGCGCACCGGTCGGCCGTGCCCGCCGGTCGTAGCCCTCCGGCTCCCCGAACCCCATGCCGAGCCCCGTCCCCGGCGCCATGGCCGCGCTCCAGGACAGCGCCGGATCAGGCGCCGTGGCGGCACCCGTGGCTCGCGGCGGTGTCCCGGCGGGGGCGGCGGGAGCACCCGGGGAGGCGTCGAAGGACGGATGCGGCGGGACCGGGGTCCACCGCGTCTCGGTCCGCTGGGGCGTGCCGGTGGGGCGGGGACGGTTGCCGGCGTCGCCTGGGCTGACGAGGCTGCCGGGTCCCGCGGTCCGGCCGGGCGCGCTCGGGCGGCGTGCCGTTCCGAGGGGGCCGGTCGCGGCGTCTGCGCCGACGACGGGCCCGGCCTGGGATCCCAGGGCGGTGGCGGGGCCCTTGACGGCGTCCGACCGGGGGTCGCGTGCGGAGGACGCGGCCGTCGGGTGGGGCGGTGCGCCCGGCACCGGGGGGTTGTGGACGGAGACGGGGCGCAGGCGCGCGGTCGTCTCCGACGGGGTTTCGGCGGGCGCGCCGCCACCGCCTGCCGCTGTTGAGGGCCGGTGCCCCGGTGGCGGGGGTATGTTCCCGCGCTCGCGCCGGCCGAGCCGCGCCGGGTCACCGGGGAAGCGGTCGGCGGCCCTCCCGTCCCCGGAGGCCGTACGTCCTGACGGGCCGTCAGCGGAGCCGCGACCACTCGCAGCCCCACGCCCAGGCACCTGCGACGCGCCCGCTGAACGGCCCGCGGCCCCGGCATGGGGGTCTGCGGACGCCCCAGGCCCGGCAGCGGCTCCGGACGTCGCGCGTCCCTCGGCCGATGGCGTGCCGAGGGGAAGGCCCTCTGCCCGGCCGGGGCCCGGCCGGCGCGGTGCCTCACGGCCGACCGTCGGGGGTGTGTCCGGGAAACGCGCCGGGGGCGGAGGCGGTGTCGCGGGGGGTGTGGTGCGGTGGGAAGGGGGACGGAAGTCCGGGAAGCGGGGGCGAGAAGCGGTGGTGGTCCGGGCGTCGTCGGTGGCGGGGCCGGTGCGAGGTGGTGGGAAGCCCGTGCCCTGGCCCGCGCGGATGTCCGTGTCCGAACCCGTCGGTCCTCCACCTGTCACGGCACCCGGGGAGCCGCCCGGGACCGGAGCGGCGGACCCCGCCGCAGTGCCGCGCGGGGAGGCACCCCGGGCCGAAGCGGCCGAACCCGCCGAAACACCACGCGGGGAACCACTCCCACCCGGAACAACGGACCCCGCCGAACCGCCCCCGCCCGGAACGGCCGAACCCGCCGCAGTGCCGCGCGGGGAGACACCCCGGGCCGAAGCGGCCGAACCCGCCGAAACACCACGCGGGGAACCACCCCCACCCGGAACGGCCGAACCCGCCGCAGTGCCGCGCGCGTCCGCCGTCGTGCTGCCGCCGGGCACCGCCCGTGTCGTGCCCTCGCCCGTGCCGGGCGCGGCCTGGGTGGGCGGGCCGTCGGTGGCGCGTGCCGTCGTGTCCGAGTCGCCGTCGCCGCCCGAGGGCCCGACGGGCCGCGGGGGGACGGGGGCGTGGCGCGCTTCCGTGCTCATGCACCCCCCGTTTCCTCGTGCCCGTGCCGTTTCACCGGGCACGGCCGTCCTCGTCGCCCCGCCCGGCGCGGACCCGTCGTCACCGGACACGCATACCCGTACGAGCGATCCGCCATCCCGGCTCAACGCCGCGGCCGGAATCACCTCGCGGTTCCGCCGATCGTGCGCGTCACTCTACGGGCTGCCCCGGTCCTGACGGGAACCAGTCCAGGAGCCCAGGGGGATCTGCCCGGAACATCCCCCTACCCTGCGGTAATCAGGTCTGGCAGGCTGCGCCCATGACTGCGCGCGCCGCCGACCGGGCCCGTTACGACCGGGCCACCGCCCAACTCGACGCCCCTGTAGCGATCGTGGACCTGGACGCCTTCGACGCCAACGCGGACGACCTCGTCCGCCGGGCCGGCGGCAAGCCGGTCCGGGTCGCCAGCAAGTCCGTACGCTGCCGGGCCCTGCTCGAACGCACCCTGGCGAAGGACGGTTTCGCGGGCATCATGTCGTTCACCCTCGCCGAGTCCCTGTGGCTGGCCCGCTCGGGCTTCGACGACGTGCTGCTCGCCTACCCCTCCGCCGACCGCGCCGCCTACGCCGAACTCGCCGCCGACCCCAAACTCGCCCGTGCCGTCACGGTGATGGCCGACGACCCGGCGCAACTGGACCTGATCGACGCCGCACGCGAGGGCGGACGTGAAGTCGTCCGGGTCTGCTTGGAGTTGGACACCTCGCTGAGGCTGCTCGGCGGGCGCGTGCGGGTCGGCGCGCGCCGCTCCCCGCTGCACTCCCCCGCCCAGATCGCCGACATGGCCCGTACGGTTGCCCGGCGGCCGGGGTTCGCGCTCGTGGGGATCATGGCGTACGAGGGTCACGTGGCGGGTGTGGGCGACGCGGTCGCGGGGCGGCCGCTGCGTTCGCGCGCGATCCGGCTGATGCAGGCGGCGGCACGCAGGGAACTGGCCGAGCGGCGTGCCGCCGTGGTGCGGGCGGTCCGGGCCGTGGCGCCGGACCTGGAGTTCGTCAACGGCGGCGGCACCGGCAGTGTGCAGCACACGGCGGCGGAGGACGCGGTCACCGAGGTCGCCGCGGGCTCCGGACTGTACGTCCCGCGGCTCTTCGACAACTACACGTCGTTCCGTGGCCGTCCGGCGGCGCTGTTCGCCCAGCCCGTCGTACGGCGCCCGGGGGTGGGGGTCGTCACGGTCCTGGGCGGCGGCTACCCGGCCTCCGGCGCGGCCGGCGCGGACCGGCTCCCGGTGCCGTACCTGCCCGAGGGGCTGCGCTACGACCCCCAGGAGGGTGCGGGCGAGGTGCAGACCCCGCTACTCGGCTCCCCCGCCGACGACCTGTTGATCGGCGACAAGGTGTGGTTCCGGCACGCGAAGGCGGGCGAGTTGTGCGAACGGTTCGACACGCTGCACCTCGTCGAGGGCGATCGTGTGACGGCGGCCGTGCCGACGTACCGGGGCGAGGGGCACACCTTCCTTTAGCCCCGGGCTCCTTCCTCTAGCCACGGGCTCCATCCCGCAGCCCGGGCCCCGGGAGCCCGTGGCCCCGGTCTTCCGGTGTCTCCGGCTCAGCTCGACGGGCCGATGCTGCTGCCCACGCCGCCGCCGGTCGTGGCGTCGCCGATGGGCCGGATGCCCTTGGTGATCCTGTCCATGTCGGCCGGCGGCGGGCCGTCCGGACCGGCGTCGAAGACGAAGCGGACGAGGACCGGCGCCTGGGTGCCGGTGCTGGACGGGAAGACGAGCGACTCGACGTAACCGCCCGGCCCCTCGGCGGTTCTGACCAGCCGGCGCACGAAGTAGCCGGCCCGGCCCGCGACCGCGACCTGCCCGGACGCGACGGTCCGCTGGGAGGTGATCCCGCCGTAGAGGCGCTGGCCGATCGCGTTCCGCTCGTACGCCTCGTCGGCCGCGTCCTGGATGTCGCGCCTGGCCAGGGTCTCGGGGGTGGCGCCCTCGGCCGCGGTCGCCGTGCGGGTGATGACCAGGCCGTGCCGGCACAGCCCCACCCCGGCGGGGCAGTCGTAGACGCCGTGGGTGGTCATGACGACGTCGTCCTGGGCGATGTTCTCCGGTTTCTCCCAGCCCTCCGGCAGCGGCAGGGTGATGCCGTTGAGCTGGTCGACGGCGACGGAGGGATCGTCGTCGGCGGAGGCTGCCGGGGACGGCGGCGAGGTGGCGGTGGGGGCGCTCGTGGGCGTGGCGGACCGTGTGCCGGTGGCTGGGTCCGCCGTGCCGCCGCCCCCGTCGTCGCGGCCCAGCAGGACCGCGCCCGTGACGACCGCGGTGACCAGGACGGCACCCGCGGTGACGAGGGCGACGGCCTTGACGCGGGACGGCCCCGCGCCGCCGGGCGGTGACGCGGGCGGCTGCCCGAGGAGCCCGGGGGCGCCCGGTGACGCGGGCGGCTGCCCCGACAGCCCGGGGGCACGCCGGTGCTCGGTCCAGGCCGTGCCGTCCCACCAGCGTTCCAGGTGGGGGGCGTTGGGGTCGCGGTACCAGCCGGGCGGGGACGTCATGCTCACCCCGGCACTCTATGCACCCGGTCCGTCGGATCCATCGGCCGGTGGCCCGACGGGGGGCGGTCCGGGAGGCCGTGGCCGTGTGCGCGGCCCGCCGAGGCCGCCGGATCAGCCGCGATCGCGCACGCGTCAGCCGCCGTCACGCAACCGGCCCGGCTCCAGCCCGAGTTCGCGCTCCGCCGTGGTGAACAGCAGGGTGTCCAGCGCGGGGTGGGTGAACCGCGCGTCGTCGTTGGCGTAGGAGCCGAGGCCGTCGATCGCCACGAGGATGACCACGCACGCCCCGAGGGCGTCGTCGGTGGTGAAGTCTCCCCGGCGCACACCGTCCTCGATCACGGCGGTCAGGGCGTCCCGCATGATCGCCTCCTGTTCGGCGACGACGCGCAGGAGGTTCGGGCGGTAGCGGGACAGGTGCCGGGCGTTGAGCCAGAGCCGGCCGAGGTCGACGAAGTCCTCGCCGCCGAGGCGGCGCAGCAGGCGGCTCAGCCGCCGCACCGGCGGCAGCTCGGCCTCGGCCTCCGGCAGCAGGGCCTCGCGTTCACGGGCGACCGCGCGCACGAACGCGTCGCACAGCAGGTCGTCGATGGTCGCGAAGTAGTGGCTGATCAGACCGGGGCGCACCCCCAGCTCGTCGGCGACGAGCTGCATCGTCACACGCTCCAGACCCCGCTCCATGGCCCGGGAGCTGGTCGTGATCGTCACCGGCCCGTGTATGACCGTCTACGCCACCGACATCGTCCTGCGCCGCAACCGCTACGACGGCGAACTCCTCCACGACCAGAGCCGTACGAGCCCCTTCTGGTACCGCGGCGGCGTCAACTGGGCCGGTGTGGTCGCCACCCTGGGCGGCGCCGCCGCGGCGACGCTGTGCGCCGGCTCCACGTTCTGGGCCGGTCCCGTCTCCGCGGCCATGGACGGTCTCAACCTCGCCATACCCGCCGGCGCCCTCGGCTCGGCGGCCCTGTACTGGGTCCTGTCCCGCGCCTTCGGCACCTTCGCCCCGACGCCCTCCCCCACGACCGCCCGGCACTGACCGCTCAGCACGGAAAGAACGCCCATGAACGCCGACCTCATCGTGCGCGCGGCACGGATCGAGAACTTCGACCCCACGCCCGGCCCGACCACGGACACCGTGGTGGCCGTCCAGGAGGGCAGGATCGTCGCCGTCGGCGGGGACGACGTCCTGCGCCACTGGGCGGGCGCCGCCACCGAGGTACTGGAATTCCCCGGCGCGACCCTCACGCCGGGACTGACCGACGCCCACGCCCATCCGGTGTGGGGGGCGATCGAGGTCGGCAGCGGCCTGGACCTCGGCGGCCTGACCACGCTCGACGCGGTGTGCTCCCGCATCGAGGACCGGATCGCGGAGCAGGGCCGCGAGGCCTGGGTGACCGGGTTCGACCTCGACATCAACGTCTTCGACGGGGAGCCCACCGGCCGGCCGCTGGGGCGGCGCTTCCCCGGCGTGCCGATCTCGCTCATGACCCGTGACGCGCACTCCCTCGTGGTCAGTCCGGCCGTGGTCGACCGCGTCGGACTGACCGGCGCGGAGACCTTCGACGACGCCTCCGAGATCGTCGTCGGACCCGACGGCCGGCCCACCGGTTTCATCGTCGAACTCCAGGCCATGGACCTCGTCCTCGACCACTGTCCCGAGGTACCGCTCCCGGTCGCGGCCGGCCATGTCGCCGACCGGCTGCGCGAGTTCGCCGCGACCGGCCTCACCGGCCTGCACGCGCTGGACTTCACCGCGCCCTCCGAGGACGTCTACCGGGAGATCGAGAGGCACGGGGACCTTCCGCTGCGGGTGCGCTGCTCACCGCTCGTGCCCGCCGACTCGGGACGGGACGTGTGGGAGGCCGTCGCCGCCCAGCAGGGGCTCGCCGGGCGCCGCTGGCACGTCGCCGGCGCCAAGCTCATGCTGGACGGCACCGCCGACAACGGCTCCGCCTGGTTCGAGCACCCCGACGTCTTCGGCCAGAACCGGCGGCCGCTGTGGAAGGACGTGCAGGGCTATCGCGAGGCTGTCCGGTTCTTCACCGAGCGCGGCATCCCCACGGCCACCCACGCCATCGGCGACCTGGCCGTGCGCACCGCCCTCGACGTGATCGAGGAGGCCGGCCACGCCGTGTCCGCCCCGCACCGGATCGAGCACATCGAGTCGATCCCCGACGACCTGCTCCCCCGCTTCGCCGCGCTCGGCGTCGTCGCCGGGCTCCAGCCCGTCCACGCGACCCGTATGACCAGGGCCGACCAGCAGGACAACTGGTCCCGCCGGATCGGGCCGCAGCGGGTCGCCCACGGCTGGCGCACCCGCGACCTGCTGGACCACGGCGCCGTGGTGGCGCTCGGTTCGGACTGGCCCATCGGCATCGCGGACCCGCGGACCGCCCTCGCCGACGCACAGTTGCGCCGGCCCGTCGAGGAGCGGACGGCCGCCCCCGTCCAACCCGGCCAGCGGATCAGCGCCCGGGAGGCCTACGCCGGGATGACCCGCGCCCCGGCCGTCGCGGCGGGCGCCGCCGACCGGCTCGGCCGGATCGCGCCGGGCTACCTCGCCGACCTCGCCGTGTTCGCCCGCGACCCCCTCGACCTGACCCCCGAACAGCAGACCGCCAACCCCGTACTCGCCACGGTCGTCGGCGGCTCCGTCCTCCAGCACACGCCCCAGGAATACGCCTCGTGACCTTCGCACCGTACCCCCGCCCCGACCACCGCCCGCACGTGAGCGCCGACGCCTCCGACCCCCGCCTGCGCGGCCGGATCCGGGGCCGGCAGCTCGCCGACGGGCTGCACGGCACCCTCGACGCCTACGACCGGCTCTTCACGCTCGCCGGCATCCGGCCGGCCACGGTCCGCGACGACGCCGACCTCGCAATGGACGCCATCGGCGCCTTCCGCCCGGCCCTGCGCGAGCAGATCGAGGGCATCGCCGAGGGAGCCGGGGTCGAGCCCTGGCAGGTCGCCTCGCTCAACGCCCGCACCGAGATCCTCGCCCGCGGCAGCGCCGTCCCGCCCGGCGAGTGCTCCACCATCGTGCGCCGGCTGCGGACGGCCGACGGGGGCAGCACCCACATGGGCGTGCAGACCTGGGACTGGCACGTCGAGCTCAGCTCCTCCTGGCACACCCTCGAATCCGCCGGCGGCGCGCACCGGTACGTGGGCATCACCGAGCACGGCATCCTCGCCAAGATCGGCGTGAACAGCGCCGGACTCGCCCTGCACTTCAACATCCTCGGCCACCGGGACGACCGCGTCGGCGGCATCCCCGTGCACGTCCTCGCCGCGCTCGTCCTCGAGGAGGCCGGCAGCGCCGAGCACGCGCGGGAGATCCTGCGCGAGGCCCGCCTCACCTCGTCCGGGTCCTTCACGCTCTTCGACGCCCACAGCGCCCTCCTCCTCGACCTCAGCCCGGTGGGGGTCTTCGAGGTGCCCGAGGTGGCCGAGGGAACGCATCTGCGCACCAACCACTTCCTCACCGACGCCCCCTCCCGCCACGAGAAGACCTGGCTCTACCAGCCCGACTCCGGCGAGCGCTACGCCTTCCTCCGCGACCGGCTCGCACGCAACCCCGTGGAGCATGCCGGTGAACTGATCCAGCGACTCGTGACCGGCCCCGGGGAGCCCCCGGTGACCTGCGTCCCCGACATGAACCGGCCGACCGGCGGCCGCTGGGCGAGCCTGGCCACCGTCGTCCTCGACCCGGCCTCCCGCACCGCCCAGGTCCTCGACGGCACACCCGCCGAACACACGACCCGCCCCTGGCGCTCGCTGCACGCCTGACACGGTTCTCGCGACCCCCGGCTCAGCCTGTTCCCGGCCTCGTGCGTTGTCCGGTTCCGCTTTCCGAGCCTGTCAGGGACAGCAGCTCGCGGGCCGGACCCACCGGGCGGTGGCCGGTGGGCCAGACCGCGCGCAGGTCGCGTTCGAGGGTGACGCCGTCCACGGGCACGGGAACGAGCCGGCGCAGGGACAACTCCTCGCCCACCGCGAGTTCGCTGAGCACCGCCGGTCCCGCTCCGCTCACCGCGGAGGCCTTCACCGCCGTCGTGGAGGACAGCTCGATCAGCGGGCGCGCCAGGCCGCCGAGCGCCGCGTCCAGCACCTGCCGGGTGCCGGAGCCCTCCTCCCGCAGGATCAGCGGCGTGGTGGCCAGTTCCTCCGCCGACAACGGCCGCCGGCGGCGGGCCCACGGGTGGGCCGGCGCTGTCACCACGAGCAGGCGGTCGTGGCCGATGACGACGGAGTCGAGACCGGACGGCACCGACACCCCCTCCACGAATCCGAGGTCCGCCTCGTCCCCCAGCAGCCGCTCCGCGACGACCGCCGAGTTCCCGGCGAGCAGGGACACCGCCGTGTCCGGCCGCCGAGTCCGCAGCGCGATCAGCCATCCCGGCAGCAGGTACTCCGCGATCGTCATGCTGGCCGCCACCCGCAGCCGCGAGTCCCGCCGGTCCCGCAGCGCCTGCGCGCCCGCGTCGAAGGCCTCCGCCGCCTCGACGACCCGCCGCGCCCAGTCGGTGACCAGCGCTCCGGCGTCCGTCAGCCGCGATCCGCGCGGCGAGCGGTCCACCAGCGCCACACCCAGCTGCCGCTCCATGGAACGGATCCGGCTGCTCGCCGCCGGCTGGGTGATGCCCAGCTCCCGCGCGGCCCCGCCCAGGCTCCCCAGCCGTGCCACCGCCAGCAACAGCTCCAGCGCGCCCAGGTCGGGCACCCGGTGCGCCAGCGAGGTCCCCGGCCGCCGCCCCGCGCCGTCTCCTCCGTTCACCTCAGCCCTCTCGGTACTCCTCATAAAGCCAGCTTATGTCGTGATAGACACAAACCCCCTGGTGGGAGCCTATGGACCGGGCAAAGCTGGAGTCATGGTCATCGCAGCCCACACCCTGCCCCGGCAGGCCGCACCCCGGCCCCGCGTCCCCGCCGTCCGCCATCTGGGCCCCAACTGGTACGCCTCCGTCATGGGCACCGCCGCCGTCGGCACCGCGGGCGCCGCGCTGCCGCCGCACGTCCCGGGACTGCGCACCGTGTGCACCGCCGTGTGGGCACTCTCCCTCGTCGTGCTCGTGGTGCTGTTCGCCGCCCGCACCCTGCACTGGACCCACCACCGCGACCAGGCCCGCGCACACCTCCTGGACGCGACGGCGGCGCCGTTCTACGGCTGTCTGTCCATGGCCCTGCTGGCGGTCGGCGGCGGCGCCCTGTCCGTCGGGCGGGACTGGATCGGCACACCGGCCGCGGTCGCCCTGGACGCCGTGCTGTTCACCGCCGGTACGGCCGTAGGGCTCGCGGCCGCCGTGGCCGTGCCGTACCTGATGGTCGTGCACCACCGGATCGAGCCGCACCAGGCGACGCCCGTGTGGCTGCTTCCGCTGGTCGCGCCCATGGTGTCCGCCGCCCTGGGACCCGCCCTCGTGCCGTACCTGCCGGCCGGGCAGGCCCGGTCGACCCTGCTCCTCGCGTGTGTGGCGATGTTCGGGCTCAGCCTGCTCGCGACCCTGGTCGTACTGCCGGTGATCTTCAGCCGGCTGCTCACGGCGGGCCCGCTGCCGCTCGCGCTGACCCCGACGCTGTTCCTGGTCCTCGGCCCGCTCGGGCAGTCCACCACCGCCGTCGGCGCCTTCGCGGACACGGCACCCGGTGTCGTACCGGCCCCGTACGCCGGCGGCTTCGCCGTGCTCGCCGTGCTGTACGGCGTCCCGGTCATGGGCTTCGCGCTGATGTGGTTCGCCTTCGCCGCCGCCCAAGTGCTGCGCGCCGCCCGCCAGGGCATGGGCTTCGCCATGACCTGGTGGTCGTTCACGTTCCCGGTGGGCACCTGCGTCACCGGCGCCGCGGCCCTCGCCCGGCACACCCACCTCGCCGCCTACAGCGCCCTCGCGGTCGGTCTGTACGCCGTCCTCGTGACCGCCTGGGCCGCCGCGGGCGTGCACACCGCCCGCGGGCTGATCAGCGGCGCGCTGCTCGCAGCGCCTCGCCCAGCACCCGTGGAGCCCGCGCCAGCGACGGCCCGTACCACGTCAGGTGCCGCCCGCTGACCAGCGCGCAGGGCAGCCCGGGGAAGGCCTCGGGACCGTCGTCGGCGGTGAAGCGGTACGGCTCGTCCGGCAGTACGACGACGTCCGGGGCCGCCGCCCGCAGTTCCTCCAGCGGGACGCGCGGATACCGATCGGCGTGCCGGGCGTAGAGGTGGTCGACGCCCAGGCGGGCCAGGACGTCACCCGCGAAGGTGTCCCGGCCCAGCACCATCCAGGGCCGCCGCCAGATCGGTACGACGGCCGTCGTACGGCCCGGGGGCAGGGGCGGTGACGACCAGGCCGCCTCGGCCTCGTCCAGCCACCGGGGCCGGCCGGTCCCGCCGCACGCGCGCAGCACCCGCGCCAGTTCCCGGAAGGCCTGCGGCAGGTCCCTGATCCCGGTCACCAGGACCTCCAGGCCCGCCGCACGCAGGGCGTCGAGGTCCGGTGCCCGGTTCTCCTCCTCGTTGGCGATCACCAGGTCGGGGGCGAGGGCGGCGATCCGGTCCACCTTGGGGTTCTTGGTGCCGCCGACCCGGGTGACGTCGAGGTCCGCCGGATGAGTGCACCAGTCGGTGGCACCGACGAGCACGCCGGGCAGGGACACGGCCACCGCCTCGGTGAGCGAGGGGACCAGCGAGACGACCCGCATCAGCGCGCCCGGTCCTGTACCGCCTCGATGTGCTCGGCGACCGCGACCACGACCACCCGGGTGTCGGGCACGGTCGCCCGCCAGCGGTGGCGGACCCCGCCGGTGAGGTACATCGTGTCGCCGCGCGCCAGCCGGTAGGCCCGGCCCTCCGCCTCGATCTCCACCGCTCCGTCGGCGACGTACATCAACTCGTCGTTGCGGTGCTGGAATTCACGGCCTGCGTCGTGGTCTCCGGTGAACTCCGAGGCGTGCAGCTGGTGGTGGCCGCGCACCAGGGAGCGCACCCGGGGCTCGGGTTCCAGCTCGGTGACCTCGGCGCGCACGACGTCGACGCTGCACGCCGGGTCGGCCGCCGCCAGCAGTTCCACGGCGGTGGTGCGCAGCGCGTCGGCGACCTTCTCCAGGGAGGTCTGGCTGGGCCGGGCCCGGTCGTTCTCGATCTGGCTCAGGAAGGGGACCGAGAGGCCGCTGCGGTCGGCCACCACGGCGAGGGTGAGCCCCAGCGCGCGGCGACGCCGCCGGACGGCCGCGCCCACTCGAAGGGGCCGCTCTTTGTTGTCGCCCATCGCTCCGGCTCCCTCCTTCGCTCGTCGGTCCGCTGCTCGTGGGGCCGCTGCCCGTGGGCCCGGTTCCGGGCGCACTCCTTCTGATGAGTTCTCTGCACCCTACGCATGTTCGGCAAACAGTTTCCTGTCGCCGTCATGTCCCTGTAAGGATCGCGCGGGCCCGGGGAGCGTGGGGGGTGGCTCTGCGTGGTTGGCCGGATTCCTTCTGTGGACAAGCGTGCGGGGCGGGCCCGTCCCACGCATCGCAGGGCGATGCGGGGCGGGCCCGCCCCTTCGGCGGTTTCCGGGTCGGCGGCTACTGCGGCGTCATCCGCGCCGGGACGTCGGGGTGCTGCTTCAGCCAGGCGGTGACGGCCTCGGCCTCGTGGCCCTGACCGTGCTGGTTGATCTCGCTCTCCAGGCTGCCGAGCTCGTCCTCGCTCATCCTGAAGTTCTTGATCCACTTGGTGAGCTGCGGGTACTGCTCGGGGAACTTGGCGCTGGAGATGGTGCGCACGGTGTTGCCCTCACCGAAGAGCTTCTTGTCGTCGGCGAGCTTGGTGAGGTCGTAGCGGCTGTAGGCCCAGTGCGGCGACCACAGCACCACGGCCACGGGCTGCTTCTTGGCGTACGCGCGCTTGAGCTCGGCCAGCATGGCGGGCGTGGAGCCGTCGACGACCTTGTACTCCTTGTCCAGGCCGTAGCCGGGCAGGACCTTGTCCTTCAGCAGGGTCATCTCGCCGGTGCCCGGCTCGATGCCGATGATCTTCCCGTTGAAGGTGGACGCCTTGCCCTTGAGGTCCTCCAGGGACTTCACGTCCTTGACGTAGGACGGCACGGCGATCTCCAGGGAGGTCGGCTCGTACCAGGTGCCGAGGTCCCTGAGTCTGTCCTTGTTCTTGTCCCAGTAGTTCTTCTGGGCGTAGGGCAGCCAGGCGTCGAAGTTGAGGTCGATGTCGCCGCCGGCCAGGCCGGTGTAGACCGGGCCCACGTCCATCTGCTTGAGGTTCAACCGGTAGCCGCGGCGTTCCAGGACGTTCTTCCACAGGTGGGTGACGGCGATGTCCTCGTCCCACGGGAACCAGGCGACGTTCAGGGTGCGCTTGGCCTCGGCCGGCTTGGCGGCCGAGTCGCCGCCGGGCAGCGGGGCGAGCTTGTCGACGACGCCCGGGTTGTCCTTCAGCCAGGCGCGGACGGCGTCCTGCTGGCGGCCCTTGCCCGCCTTGTTGATCTCGGCCTCGAGGCCGGTGAGCTGCTTCTCGGTCAGCTTGAAGTTCTTCAGCCACGTGCCGACGACCGGGTCGTCGTCCGCGAAGCCCTTGCGGGCCAGCGTGTGCACGCCGTCGCCCTTGCCCCAGGAGCCCTTGGGGTCCTTCAGCTTCTTCAGATCGAAGTCGCTGTACGCCCAGTGCGGTGACCAGAGCGTGACGACGATCGGTTCCTTCTTGCTGTAGGCGCGCTTGAGCTCGGCCAGCATGGCGGGCGTGGAGCTGTCGACGACCTTGTACTCCTTGTCCAGGCCGTAGTCCTTGAGGACCTTGCTCTTGAGCAGGGCCATCATGCCGGCGCTGGACTCGATGCCGGTGATCTTCCCGCCGAACAGGCTCGCCTTGCCCTTGAGGTCCTCGAGCGAGTTCACGTCCTTCATGTACGAGGGGACGGTCAGCTCCAGGGAGGTCGGGCCGTACCAGGAGCCGAGGTCGTCGAGCCGGCTGCCGTACTTCTTCCAGTACTGGGCGTGGGTCGTCGGCAGCCAGGAGTCCGTCTCGAAGTCGACGTTGCCCTGGGCGAGCGCGGTGTAGAGCGGTCCGGCGTCGAACTGGCGGGCGTCGACCTGGTAGCCGCGCTGTTCGAGGATCTCCTTCCACAGGAAGGTGGACGCGACGCCCTCGTCCCACGGGATGTAGCCGATGGTGATCTTCTTGCCGCGGCCGACGTCGGTGCCGTCGCCGGCGGCGGTCGCACTGCCGCCGCCCCCCGCGAAGAGGCCCATGCCGCCCGCGACCAGGGCGAGGATCACCACGCCGATCACGGCGATCTGCGGCTGCGGCCGGTAGGACCAGATCTTCAGGCCCTTGGCGGCCCGCGCCTTGGCGGCGGCGCGCCGGCCGAGCGGCGAGACCTCGGTGCCCAGGGCGCTGGTCATGCGGTCGAGGTAGATCGCGAGGATCACGATGGCGATGCCGGACTCGGAACCGAGGCCGACGTTGAGCTGGCCGATGGCCTCGTTGACGTCGCCGCCGAGGCCGCCGGTGCCGACCATGCCGGCGATCGCGGCCATGGACAGGCCGAGCATGATCACCTGGTTGACGCCGGCCATCACGGTGGGCAGCGCCAGCGGCAGCTGGACGCGCAGCAGCGTGTTGCGGGGCGTGGTGCCGAACGCCTCGGCCGCCTCGACCAGTTCCTTGTCGACCTGGCGGATGCCCAGCTCGGTCATGCGGACGCCGGGCGCGAGGGCGAAGATCAGGGTGGCGACGATGCCCGCGGAGGCGCCGGTGCCGAAGAACAGGATGGCCGGGATGAGGTAGATCATCGCGGGCAGCGTCTGCATGAAGTCGAGGACCGGCCGGACGAAGGCGCTGACCCGGTCCGAGCGAGCCGCCCAGATGCCGACCGGCACCGAGATCACCAGCGCGATGATCGTGGCGACGAGGACCAGTGACAGGGTCACCATCGCGTCCGACCACAGCTCCATGGAGTCGATGAACGCGAACCCCACGAAGGTGAGCACTCCGGCGAAGGCGCCGCGCAGCCACCAGGCGAGCACGGCGAAGATGCCCGCGAGCAGCAGCGGCTCCGGCGCCTGGAGGACGGCGTTGATGCCGTCGTAGGTGCCGGTGAACACGGCCTTGAAGAAGTCGAAGAGCCAGGACATGTGGCCGAGCAGCCAGTCGACCGCGGAGTTGACCCAGTCGCCGAGCGGGATCCTAGGCACGGGCCACCGCCTTGTCGCCGTCCTTGTCCCGCGGCGCGTCACAGCTCACCTGGGAGCTCTGCTCGTCGCCCAGGAAGCCGACGAGGCGCTGGCGCGGCACGATGCCGACGAGGTCGCGGTGCTCGTCCAGCACGGCGACCGGATGGGGCACGCGGGCGCTGATCGCGCACAACTCGGTGAACGGGGTGTGCGGGGTCGCGGTGTCGCAGCCGCAGTCCGCCTCGTCACCGCGTACGTCGCGGTCCATGACCGACTCCGCGGTCAGCACCCGGGACCGGTCGACGTCCTGGGTGAAGGAGGCGACGTAGTCGTCGGCGGGGCGCAGCAGGATGTCCTCGGCGGTGCCGGTCTGCACGATGCGGCCGTCGCGCATGACGGCGATCCGGTCGCCCAGGCGCATGGCCTCGTTGAGATCGTGGGTGATGAAGACGATCGTCTTCTTGAGCGTCTTCTGGAGCTGGAGCAGCTGGTCCTGCATGTCGCGCCGGATCAGCGGGTCCAGGGCGCTGAAGGACTCGTCCATCAGCAGCAGGTCGGCGTCGGTGGCCAGGGCGCGGGCCAGGCCCACCCGCTGCTGCATGCCGCCGGAGAGCTCGTCGGGCCAGGAGGACTCCCAGCCGGCCAGACCGCACAGGGCGAGCGCCTCGTCGGCGCGGCGTTCGCGCTCGGCGCGGGGCACGCCCTGCACTTCCAGACCATAGGCGGCGTTCTCACGGACACTGCGGTGCGGGAAGAGCGCGAAGTGCTGGAAGACCATGCTGATCTTCCTGGAGCGGACCTCGCGCAGCTCGCGGTCGCTGAGCGCGGTCAGGTCCTGGCCGTCGAAACTGACGCAGCCGGCGGTCGGCTCCAGCAGCCCGTTCAGCATCCGCAGGAGCGTGGACTTGCCGGAACCGGACAGGCCCATGACGACGAAGATCTGGCCGGGATCGACGCTGAAGGAGGCGTCGATGACGGCGGCGGTGGTGCCGTCGGCGCGCAAGTCCTCGCGGTCGGCACCCTGCCGTAGCTTTTCGACTGCCTCGTCCGGTCGTCGGCCGAACACCTTGAACAGGTGCTGGGCCTGAAGTCTTGAAGACACGCGTACCTCTTGTCTCGGGGCCAGGAACGGGATGCGCAGGGCAGCTAACAGTTGAAGAAAGCAACCACCTTCGATCCGAGGCGCGCCTGCCCAGACCCTTTTGACTCAAACCAAACGTGGCCTGCTTCACATTGCCCCCGTCTGCCGTTCACGTGGAATCCATGGCTCCCGGCCGTCCGGTGACTGTCGGTGCCGTACGGCATGATGCGAGACGTGACCGGACGACTGATGCTCCTCGACACCGCCTCCCTGTACTTCCGCGCCTATTTCGGCGTCCCGGAGTCGATCAGGGCCCCGGACGGCACGCCGGTGAACGCCGTGCGCGGGCTGCTCGACTTCATCGACCGGCTGGTCAAGGACCACCGGCCCGATCACCTGGTGGCCTGCATGGACGCCGACTGGCGGCCGGCCTGGCGGGTGGAGCTGATCCCCTCCTACAAGGCACACCGGGTGGCCGTGGAGCACACCGGCGGTCCGGACGAGGAGGAGGTGCCGGACACCCTGTCCCCGCAGGTCCCGGTGATCGAGTCCGTCCTGGACGCGGTGGGCATCGCGCGCGTGGGCGTCGCGGGGTACGAGGCGGACGACGTGATCGGCACGTTCACCGCGCGAGCGACGGGCCCGGTCGACATCGTCACCGGCGACCGGGACCTGTACCAGTTGGTGGACGACGCCCGTGGGGTGCGGGTGCTGTATCCGGTCAAGGGCGTCGGCACGCTCCAGGCCACCGACGAGGCGGCGCTGCGGGAGAAGTACGGGGTCGACGGCCCGGGGTACGCGGATCTGGCACTGCTGCGCGGCGACCCGAGCGACGGGCTGCCGGGCGTGCCCGGCATCGGGGAGAAGACGGCGGCCAAGCTGCTCGCCGAGTTCGGCGATCTGGCCGGGATCATGGCGGCCGTCGACGACCCGAAGGCGAAGCTCACGCCGTCGCAGCGCAGGCGGCTCGACGAGGCGCGGCCGTATCTCGCGGTGGCGCCGAAGGTCGTGCGGGTCGCCGCCGACGTCCCGGTGCCGGACGTGGACACGGCGCTGCCGCGCGCCCCGCGCGATCCGGCGGCGCTCGAGGCGCTGGCGGCCCGCTGGGGCCTGGGAGGTTCGCTTCAGCGGCTGCTCGCCACGTTGCCGGCGTGACGGCTGTGGCGACGCGCACGGCCGGCGGCCGGACGGGAGAGGTGCTCACCGTGGCGAGGTGTTAGCTTAGGTAAACCTAAGCAAGGGGAACAGGGAGGCCGTCATGGCAGAACGTCCGGCACGCAAGCCGCGCAGGACCCACTCCGCGCAGGTCGTCCGGACCGAACGGCTGACCCCGCACATGCAGCGCGTGGTGCTCGGCGGGGAGGGCCTGGCCGGCTTCTCGGCGGACACCTGCACGGACCACTACGTCAAGCTGCTGTTCCCGCCCGACGGGGTCACCTATCCGGAACCCTTCGATCTTCAGCGGATCCGCGAGGAGTTGCCGCGCGAGCAGTGGCCGGTGACCCGGACGTACACGGTGCGCGCCTGGGACCCCGGCCACCGCGAGCTGACCCTGGACTTCGTCATCCACGGCGACGAGGGGCTGGCCGGCCCCTGGTCGCTGCTGGCACGGCCGGGCGAGAGCGTGCACTTCCTGGGTCCCGGCGGCGCCTACGCCCCGGACGCGAGTGCCGACTGGCATCTGCTGGCCGGTGACGAGAGCGCCCTGCCGGCGATCGCGCGCTCCCTGGAGGCACTGCCCGAGGGCGCGACGGCCCACGCCTTCATCGAGGTCGCGGGTCCCGAGGAGGAGCAGAAGATCGACTCCGACGTGGAGGTGGTCTGGCTGCACCGCGGCGATCGGCCCGTCGGCCGGGCACTGGTGGAGGCCGTACGGGCGCTGCCGTTCCCCGAGGGCCGGGTGCACGCGTTCGTGCACGGCGAGGCCGGGTTCGTGAAGGAGCTGCGCCGGCTGCTGCGGGTCGAGCACGCCGTTCCCCGCGAGGACCTGTCGATCTCCGGCTACTGGCGGCTCGGCCACGACGAGGACGGCTGGCAGGCCTCCAAGCGCGACTGGAACGCCCGGATCGAGACGGAGCAGGAGGGCGCGGCGCCGGCCGCGTGAGCCACGTACGAAAGCGGCGGTACCCGGGTCGGTACCGCCGCTTTCGCGTGGCTCAGACCGACCGCTGGTAGGAGCGGAACGTCCGTATCGACAGCCACACCGCGGCCACCGCGAGGGCCAGCAGCGCGCCGCCCCGGCTCCCCACGACGCTCCAGTCGGGATGCGCGGACATCGCGGAACGGCCCGCCACCATCGCCCAGTTGAGCGGGTTGAAGTCGGCGATGTGGCGCATCCAGGCGGGCATCTGCGCGGGCGCCATGAAGGCGGAGGACAGGAACGTCAGCGGCAGCAGCAGGAAGGTGTTGATCCCGATGATGGACTCCCGCTCCTGCACCAGCATTCCGAGCGCGTTGGACAGTGCCCCGAAGACCGTGCCCAGCAGCACCGAGGCGAGCACCAGGACCAGGACGCCGCCGACGCCGCCGGGGTAGTCGGCCCCGCCCAGCAGGCCGAGCAGCACGATGACGACCGACTGGAGGGCGGTGACCAGGCCGTTGTGGACCACGTTGCCGTTCATCAGGGCGGCCCGGCTGACCGGGGTGGTCAGGAACCGGTTGAGCGTGCCGCGCTGGATCTCCTCCAACGTGCCCATGCCGGCCCACATGTTGGAGCTGAGCGCGCTCATCACCACCACGCCCGGCACCAGGTAGTCCAGGTACGAGGTGGTGCCGAAGCCGCCGAGCTCGACAACCTTCCTGAAGAGGTTGCCGAACAGGAACAGCCAGATCACCGGCTGGATCAGCGTGATGACCGCGTAGGCCGGCTGGCGGGCGAACACCATCAGCTGACGCTGGGTCATGTACCAGGTCTGGGAGATCGCGGTGCTCATCGCGCACCTCCGGCGAGGGCGAGGGCCTCGGCGCCGGGGGCTCCGCTCTCGGCCTCCGCCTCTGCGTAACGTCGGCCCGCGTAGCGGAGGTAGACGTCGTCGAGGGAGGGGCGGGCCACGGTCGCCGCGGTCACGGTGACCCCGGCGCGCTCCAGCCCTGCGAGGAGCGCGGGCATGGCGGCGGCTCCGTCGTCGGCGCGGGCGCTGATCCGGCGTCCGTCGATCAGCACCTCGTGCACGCCGGGCAGGGCGCCCAGGGCGCTGCCGAGCACCGTACGCCCGGCCTCGCCGACCGCCTCGCGCAGTTCCACGTGGACCGCGTCGCCGCGCAGTTCGCCCTTGAGGGAGTCCGGGGTGCCCTCGACGACGACCCGGCCGCGGTCGACGATGGCGACGCGCTCGGCGAGCCGGTCGGCCTCCTCCAGGTAGTGCGTGGTCAGCAGGATGGTCAGGCCCTCCTCGCCGGCCAGGCGGCCGATCTCGTCCCACATCGCCGTACGGGCCTCCGGGTCGAGGCCGGTGGTGGGCTCGTCGAGGAAGAGGACCTCGGGCCGGTGCACCAGTCCGAGGGCGACGTCCAGGCGCCGCCGCATACCGCCGGAGTAGCCCTTGACGGGGCGGCGGGCGGCGTCGGCGAGGCTGAACCGCTCCAGCAGTCCGTCGACCCGGCGGTCCAGGTCGGCGCCCTTCAGTCCGTAGAGCCTGCCCTGGAGCCGGAGGTTCTCGCGGCCGGTGGCGACCGGGTCGGCGCCCGAGCTCTGCGCGACCACGCCGATGGCACGCCGCACCCGGTCCGGGTGGCGCAGCACGTCATGGCCGGCCACGGCCGCCTCGCCGGAGTCGGGGCGGGCCAGGGTGGTGAGGATCTTGACGGTGGTGGACTTGCCGGCGCCGTTCGGGCCGAGGAGACCGAAGACGGTACCCGGCTCGACGGTGATGTCCATGCCGTTCAGGGCGGTGACGTCACCAGGATAGGTCTTGGTCAGCCGGCGTGCCTCGACGGCGGGCGCACGGGTGGGACTCATGGCGGAGCTCTCCTGGACGAGTGGATGTGGATGGGTGGCGAAGATCGCCGAATGATCCACGTGAGAGCGCCGGGATATCCTGGGTGTGCCGCACCTCGATCGCCCGGAGAAGCCTCACGGTGGATTCGGCTCGGGGTTCGAGACCCTGGCGGGGCTGCTGCAACAGCCCTGCCGGGGTCTGTCTCATGGACGGTTCACTTCTGGTAGTGGCGTTCCTCGGCTTCCTTGAACTCCACGGGGATCTCCCCCGTCTCGTGGAACCGGCGCCAGCTCTCGACGCCCGGCAGCGAGCCCTCGCGGATCTCGCGGGCGAAACCGCGGACCCACTCCGTCTCCGCCTCGGCCATGTGCTGGTGGTACTCGACCTCGACGAGGAACAGGCGCGGCAGCGTCTCGTAGAGCTTGTCCAGCACCGCCCGTCCGCTCGCCACCCGCATTTCCAGGGCGGTGAGCCGCTCCTCCAGCAGCCGCACGACGTCGTCCGGGGGCAGGGCCCCCAGCAACGAGAGCGCGGTCTCGAAGATCGGGTACTCCTTGGCCGGTACGGCGACGAGGTCCGACAGCCACCGCGTCATCTCCTCGCGGCCGGACTCGGTGAGCGCGTAGATGGTGCGCTCGGGGCGGTTGCCCCGCCGCTCCACGTCGACCACCTCGACGAAGCCGCGCTCCTCGAGGCTCTGCACGACCGTGTAGAGCGAGCCGTAGTTGATCTTGGTGCTGGCGTCCTTGCCCTGGCGGCGCAGGGTCTGCGCGATCTCGTAGGGGTGCATGGGCTTCTGCCAGAGCGTGGTCATCACGGTGAGCGCGAGCGGATTGCTCAACTTTCTGCGTCCGCCAGCCATACCCGATCACCTCGCTTCCGAATATCCGTAGCCGAACATATCGCGACTCAACCTCCTCCGTCAAGACACGCGATATATCGTGGCCTCGGGGGCGGGAACTCCGTCTCAGTCCCCGCGGACGCGCGCATGCAGATGCATGTCGTGCCAGCCGTCCGCGTGGAGGCCCGAACTGCGCTTGGTGCCCTCCAGGGCGAAGCCGGTCCTGGTGGCGACGCGGCAGGAGGCGCCGTTGTGCACGGAGTGCAGGAGCTCCAGGCGGTGGAACCCGGTGTCCTCGAACGCCCAGTGGACGAGGGTCGTGGTGGCGCGCGAGGCCACGCCCCGGCCACGGGCCGCCGGAGCGGTCCAGTACGCCACCTCCGCCGCGCCGTCCTCGAACCGCACCTCGCGCAGCGCGACCCGCCCCACGGGACGCCCGGTGTCCGCGTCGGCAACCGCCCACTGGGCCTCCCGGTCCGCCGCCCAGGCGGCACGCCACTCCTCGATCCAGCCGGCCGCCTCGGCCTCGGACTCGGCGGCCCTGGCGTGCCACTGGTGCATGACCGGGTCCTGGAAGACGTCGTGGACGACGGGCGCGTCCTCGGCCGTCCAGGGCCGCAGGAGGAGACCGTCGCCGGTGGGCAGGGTGGGCTGCGCGGAGCGCGCGAAGGTGCCGGCGGGAAGTACCGGGCTGGTGAGAAGAGGCATGGCCCGTATCCTGCCCACGCGCGGGCCACCGGCGCAGTGGTTTTCCCGGGCCGTGGGCGGCCTCGTAGGCTTCGGTCGATGCGACGCAAGACCCGTACCCCGCCCTCTCCCCTGCCCCAGCGCCACGGGGTGGACCCGGTGCGGGTGCGGCTGCCCGCCGACGGAGCCTGGACCACCGTGCGGGCGTATCTGGTGGAGCGGCTGTCGGGGGCCGGCCCCGGGGTGGTCGGGGCCATGGTCGACGCGGGCCGGGTCGTCGGGGCCGACGGACGGGCGGTGGCGCCCGACGCGCCGTACGAGCCGGGGATGTACGTGTGGTTCCACCGGGAGCTGCCCGAGGAGGTGCCGGTGCCGTTCCCGCTTCGGGTCGTGCACCGCGACGAGCACCTCGTCGTCGCCGACAAGCCGCACTTCCTCGCCACCACCCCGCGCGGCTCGCACGTCGCCGAGACGGCGCTGGCACGGCTGCGGCGGGAGCTGGGGATCCCCGCGCTGAGCGCCGCGCACCGCCTGGACCGGCTCACCGCCGGGCTGGTGCTGTTCACGGTGCGGCCCGAGGAGCGCGGCGCCTACCAGACGCTGTTCCGCGACCGGCTGGTGCGCAAGGAGTACGAGGCGGTGGCCCCTTACGACCCGGCGCTGGTCCTGCCGCGGACCGTGCGCAGCCGGATCGTGAAGGAGCGCGGGGTGCAGGCCGCCCGCGAGGTGGCGGGTGAGCCGAACGCCGTCACACGCGTGGAACTGGCCGAGCACCGCGCGGACGGGCTCGGGCGGTACCGGCTGGCGCCCGCCACCGGACAGACGCACCAACTGCGGGTGCACATGAACGCGTTGGGCGTGCCGATCCTGGGCGACCCGCTCTACCCGGTGGTGACCGCCCCCGTGCCGGCCGGCGACTTCCGGCGCCCGCTTCAACTGCTCGCGCGGACGCTGGAGTTCACGGATCCGGTCACGGGGGCGGAGCACCGGTTCACCAGCGGGCGGGTGCTCCAGGCCTGGTCCGACTTCGCCGGGTGGGCCGGTCAGTAACCGCGCCACCAGCGCAGGAAGCGCTGCCAGACACCCTGGGGGCGGGCCGCGTCGGCGGCCGGTGCGGTGTCCGGCTCCCCGGCGCCCGGCGGCTCCTTCACCGCCGCGGGCGCGGGCGGCGGCTCGGATGACGGCACAGATGACGGCTCGGGCAGCAGCTCGGAGGACGGCATGGAGGACGGCACGGGCCGCTGCCGAGCGGTCCCGGTGCCGGCCTCCCGGGCCGGGCGCGGCGGTGTGACCGGGTGCGGGGTGTGGCTCGGCTTCGATCTCTCGTCCTGCTGCGGCCGCGGCGTGAACCGCACCGGCAGCTCCACCAGATGGCGGGAGGCGATCGACTCCGTCCACCGCAGCTCCGCCTCGTCGCAGTCGAGCCGGACGTCCGGCAGCCGGGTCAGCAGCATGTCGACACCGACGTCGGCGATGGCGCGCCCGACGTCCTGGCCGGGACACTCGTGCGGGCCGCCGCCGAAGGCGAGGTGGGAGCGGTTGCCCTGCATGTCCGCCGTCGGGCCCGGCCGCACCCGGGGATCGACGTTGCCCGGCGCGATGCCCAGCAGCAGCCCGTCGCCCCGGCGGATGCGCCGGCCACCGAGTTCGGTCTCCTGCTTGGCGAAGTAGCCGAAGATGGTGCTGAACGGCGGTTCGTCCCACAGGGACTGCTCGACCGCCTCCGGCACCGTCATCTGACCGCCGTTGAGCTGGGCCCGGAAGCCTGGCTCGGTCAGGACCCGGCGCACGGCGTTGGCCAGCAGGTTGGCGGTGGCCTCGTAGGTGCCGATGAGCACGACGCGCAGGTGCTGGCCGACCTCCTCGTCGGTCAGGCCCGCCGGCTGCTCGATGAGGTGGCTGGTGAGGTCGTCCTCGGGCCGGGCCCGGCGGCGGGCGGTGACCCGCAGCAGGCAGTCCATGATGTACTCGTTGCTGGCGATCGCGGTCCCGGTGCCCTTGAGCATGTCGCGGGCGGCCTGCACGATCCGGTCGTTGTACTCCTCGGGCATACCGAGGACCTGGCACATCACCGCCATGGGCAGATGCTCGGTGAACTGGGCGACGAGGTCGGCGCGGCCCGTCTCGCAGAACCGGTTGACCAGGCGCTGGGTGGCCCGGCCGATGTGGCGGCGCAGGGCGCGGAAGTCGATGAACTCCAGGGCGCCCTGGACGGCGCCGCGCAGCCGCTTGAGCTCCTCGCCCTCGGCGTGTGCGCAGATCGGCTGCCAGGCGATGTGCGGCATGAGCGGGTGATCGGGCTTGACCGTGCCGTCCCTGAGCGGCGTCCAGATACGGCTGTCCTTGGTGAACTGCGACGGGGTGCTCACCATGTGCAGGTTCTCGGCGTGGCCGAGCACCACCCACATCGGCACGTCGTCGTGGAGCAGTACGGGCGCCACCGGTCCGTACTGGTCGCGCAGCTGCTCGTAGAGCGCTCTCAGGTCCCGCGCCTCGTGGAGCCGGTGCAGTCCTCCTGGCCCGGTGCCGTGCGCGGGGCAGCCGGGGGGCGGGTCGGGGGCGAAGTCGTCCGGACCGGTCGGGGAGTGGGGTTCAGGCGTCACAGCGGTCGCTTTCGGAAAACGGAAGAGGTGTGGGTGCGGGGACGGGCCGACCGGTGCGGATCAGGGGAGCGAGCCCGTCACGGCGAGGGAGTGCAGGAAGCGCGTCAGCGTCATCAGCACATCGCGGCTGGAGGCGCGGCGCCGTGCGTCGCACTCGACGATCGGGATCTCCTCGGACAGGTCGAGCGCGGCGCGCAGTTCCGGGAGCGGGTGACGCGGCGCGTCCGGGAAGGAGTTGACGGCGACGACGAAGGGCACGCCGCGCTCCTCCAGGCGGCCCATGACGTCGAAGCTGACCTCCAGCCGGCGGGTGTCGGCCAGCACCACCGCACCGAGCGCGCCTTCGAACAGCCCGTTCCACAGGAACCAGAAACGCTGCTGGCCGGGGGTTCCGAAGAGGTAGAGCACCAGTTGGTCGCTGATGGTGATGCGGCCGAAGTCCATCGCCACGGTGGTGGCGTTCTTGGACTCGGAACCGTAGTCGTCGTCGACGCCGATACCGGCCTGGGTCATCGTCTCCTCGGTGGTGAGCGGCCTGATCTCGCTGACCGAGCCCACCATGGTCGTCTTGCCGACCCCGAAACCACCGACGATCACGATCTTCGCCGCGGCCTGGGCCGTGTGCGGCAGGTGGTCCTCGGTGCGCGGGCCGCGCATGGTGTCAGAGCCTTTGAAGTCCATGCATCACCGCTTCGAGGAAGTGTCGGTCGGGGACCGCCCGGCGGACGATCGGCGCGCGGGCCTGCACAAGGCCGGCCGCGAGCAGCTCGGTGATCAGGGCCGTCGTCGCGCTGAACGGCAGGTCGAGGTAGGCCGACAACTCGGCCACGGACAGCGGGGCGGTGCACAGCCGCAGCAGCGCCACCTGCTCCGGGGTGGCGGACGGCGGCGGCTCGGTGCGCGCCACGATCAGTGTCACCAGGTCGACGGCCGCGCGGGCGCCGTCCTCGCCCGCCCCGGCGACCACGTACAGCCGCTCGGGGTGCTTCTCCTCGCCCTGCCCGGCGGGTCCGGGGGGCGGTGGCGGTTCGTGCCCAAGGGAACGCCTCTGGCGCCGCGGAGGGGTCATACGGTCTGCCCGCCCCGCCGCGGCGGACTGGTCAGGTGGGCGCCGATGCGGACCACGAGGTCGCGCATGCGGGCGCTCATGAGGCCGGGTTCGGTGCGGATGTCGGCGAGCACGGCGAGATAGGCGTTGGCCCCCGCGGACATGAGGTAGAAGTAGCCGCCGTCGATCTCGATGACCACCAGCTTCATCCGGCCGTCGCTGCCCGGGATCTCCACGGCGACGGCGGTCGCGAGGCTCTGGAGTCCGGCACAGGCCGCGGCGACCCGGTCGGCGGCGTCGGCGTCTCCGCCGTAGCGGGCGATGCGCAGTCCGTCGGCCGAGAGCACCACGATCATCTCGATGCCCGGCACGCTGTCGTGGAGCTCCTTGAGCATCCAGTCGAAGTTGGCTCGCTGCTGGATCACTTGAGGTCCCCCTCGTCGTCGGCCCGGACGTCGGCCTCGGCTCGGGCCGGCTCCTCGATCAGATGGAGATACGCGGTCGGGTCCTGGGTGAACCCCGTCGGGTCCGGGCCCGGGTTGTCCTTCTTCAGTCCGTCCCAGAACGCCTCGACCCACAGGCCCGGTTCGGCGTCCTTCCTCGCGGGCGCGGGCCCCGGTCCGGGTACGTCCCGCACCGTCCCGCCCTCCCGCTCGGCGGCGGCCTGCCCGGAGACGCGCCGGCTCAGCGGGGTCCTGGCCCGGCTGCGGCGCTGCGGCAGGCCGCCCGCCGTCCACTCGGGGACCTCGGGGACCTCGTCGTCCGCCAGGGGCACCGCGGCGGGGACGCGGGGGCTGGTGGGGCGGCGCCTCTTCGGGGCGCGCTCGGGGCCCGCCACCGCGTCCTCCCCCGGAGTCGGAACGGAGGTCGCGCCGATGCCGTGGGCGAGTCCCGGAGCGGGATCGGTGGTCGTCATGTCGCCGGGCACGACGAGGACCGCGCGGACACCGCCGTACGCGGAGGCCCGCAAGGAGACCTGCATCCCGTGCTTCGCGCACAGGCGTCCCACGACCGCGAGGCCCAGGCGCGGAGTGTCGCTGAGGTCCAGCGGGTCGACCCCGGCCCTGGCCGCCTCGAGCAGCCGCTCGATCCGGGTGCGGGTCTCCTCGTTCAGGCTGACGCCGCCGTCCTCGATCTCGATGGCTACGCCCGTCTGCACCTCGACGGCCGTGACGTGCACCTTGGTCTGCGGCGGCGAGTAGCGGGTGGCGTTGTCGAGGAGTTCGGCCGCGGCGTGGATGACGGGCTCGACGTCGACGCCCTTGATGTTGACCTTGGCGATGGAGTGCAGTTCGATGCGCCGGTACTCCAGGATCCGGGACATGGCGCCGCGCAGCACGCTGTAGAGCGTGACCGGGTTGGGCCACTGCCGGCCGGGGCGGCCGCCGCCGATGACGGACACGGAGTCGGCCAGGCGACCGATCAGCGCGGTGCCGTGGTCGATGCGCAGCAGGTCGTCGAAGACCTCGGGGCTGCGGCCGTGGTCCTCCTCCATCTCCCTCAGTTCTCTGGCCTGTTGGTGCACGATCGCCTGGACGCGCCGGGCGATGCTGACGAAGGCGCGCTGGGTGGAGTCGCGGATGTTCTCCTCGTCGTCCACGAACTTGAGGATCATGCGCACCACCGCGCGCTGCGACTCGGGGATGCGGCGCCACTCGGGATGGCCGTCGATGATGTCGCGCATCACCTCGGGAGGTGTGTGGCTGCCGCGCAGGTGGTCGACGGCGGCGGGGAGGATGTCGGAGGCGAGACGGTGGATCTCCCGGTCGTGGGCGGCCAGGCGCCCCTCCAGGTCCGCGGTGCGCCGGGCGTGCTCCGCCCGCTGGTCCCGGATGGCGCGTCCACGGCGCACCGCTTCGGCGCCCGTGCCGAGCACCAGCAGGGTGGCGACGGCGCCGCAGCAGGCGACGGCGAGGCGTGCCGAGTCCGTCACCAGGGCGAAGGCGGCCCCGGTGGCCGCCGCCATCACCAGGGCGGGCAGCAACAACACTCGCGCGTAGGGAAGTTCACGGCCACCGGGGGGCGATTGAACACTCACCATGTAAGCCCTCTGAGAAGAATCGGCTGGGTTCGGGCAGCTTCCAGTGGGGGTACGTCATGAAACTGGCGGGAATTTAGGCACGTTTGAGGACGCTTGGGAGCAAACTCGCGAACAACCTCAACTCGCTGCGCCGCGGGCGAGCATAATCCGGTCGGATCATCGCCATGTCATATTCCGCAACGGCCTGAAACGGGGCGCACGGCAGGAGTACGCTCGGGGCATTTGCACGCTCCGACTCGATGCGAACACGTACGGTGACACAGTGCGCGCATACGAAAATCACATGGCCCCGGCAACCGGGACCATGTGATCGATGCGATCGTCCGGCTCCGCCTACCCGACCGAGGAGTAGGCCACGACCCCCCGCAGCAGCCCCTCCACCGCCTTGCGCGCGTTCTTGGCCACCGACGAGCCCTCCACCGGCGCCGCCGCCGAGATCTGGCCCAGCACGTCGATCACCTGCTTGCACCAGCGCACGAAGTCGCCGGCCGGCATCTCCGCCTCGCGCAGCACCTCGTCCAGGCCCTTGCCGGAGGTCCACATGTACGCGGCCCAGGCGAAGCCGAGGTCGGGCTCGCGCTGGCCCACCCCTTCGGTCTGGTTGATGCGGAAGTCCTCCTCCAGGGCGTCCAATCGGCCCCAGATCCGCACCATCTCGCCGAGCGCCGCCTTCGCCTTCCCGGAGGGCAGCTTGGGCGCCATGGCGTCGTCACTGACCCGCGCCTCGTACACCAACGCCGAGACGCAGGCGGCGAGTTCGGCCGGCCCCAGGCCCTCCCAGACGCGCTCGCGCAGGCATTCGCTGGCCAGCAGGTCGAGTTCGCCGTACAGCCGGGCGAGCCGCTTGCCGTGCTCGGTGACCTCGTCGCCGCGCAGATAGTCGAGCTCGGTCAGCAGCGCGACGATCCGGTCGAAGGTGCGCGCGATGGTGTTCGTACGACCCTCGATGCGGTGCTCCAGCTGCTTGGTGTCGCGCAGCAGCCGGTGGTAGCGCTCGGCCCAACGGGCGTGGTCCTCGCGGTCGTCGCACCCATGGCAGGGGTGGGCGCGGAGCGCGGTGCGCAGCCGGGCGATCTCGCGGTCGTCGGCCGCCTGGGAGCGCCGCTTGCGGTGCCGATCCGCCGGGATGTGCCCGGCCTTGGTGCGCAGCGCGGAGGCGAGGTCACGGCGGGACTGCGGGGAGCGCGGGTTGAACGACTTCGGGATCCGCATCCGCTCCAGCGGCTCCACGGGCACCGGGAAGTCGATGGCCGCCAACCGCTTGACCTGACGCTCGGCGGTCAGTACCAGCGGGCGCGGACCGTCGTGGTACTCCAGGCCGCGGTGGCCGTTGGAACGTCCCGCGGGCAGACCCGGGTCCAGCACCAGTGCCAGGCCCGCGAACTTGCCGGTGGGGACGTGGATGACGTCACCCGGCTTGAGCTTCTCCAGTGCGACGGCGGCCTCGGCACGCCGCTGGGACGCGCCCTGCCGGGCCAGCTCCGTCTCGCGGTCCTTCAGTTCCCGGCGCAGCCGCGCGTACTCCGTGAAGTCGCCGAGGTGGCAGGTCATGGAGGCCTTGTAGCCGTCGAGACCCTCCTCGTTGCGCTGCACCTGCCGGGAGATCCCGACGACCGACCTGTCGGCCTGGAACTGCGCGAAGGAGGTCTCCAGCAGCTCGCGCGAGCGGTGCCGCCCGAACTGCTCGACCAGGTTGACCGCCATGTTGTACGACGGCTTGAAGCTGGAACGCAGCGGGTAGGTGCGGGTGCCGGCCAGTCCCGCCAGGTGCTCGGGGCTCATGCCGCGCTGCCACAGCACCACCGCGTGGCCCTCGACGTCGATGCCACGGCGGCCGGCGCGACCGGTGAGCTGCGTGTACTCGCCGGGGGTGATGTCGGCGTGCTGCTCGCCGTTCCACTTGACGAGCTTTTCCAGCACCACCGAGCGGGCCGGCATGTTGATGCCGAGGGCGAGGGTCTCGGTGGCGAAGACCGCCTTGACCAGACCCCGCACGAACAGTTCCTCGACGACCTCCTTGAACGTCGGCAGCATGCCCGCGTGGTGGGCGGCGATACCGCGCTCCAGGCCCTCCAGCCACTCGTAGTAGCCGAGGACGTGCAGGTCCTCGGCCGGGATGGCGGCGGTGCGCTCCTCGACCAGGGCGCGGACCCGCTCGCGGGCCGGCTCGTCGTTGAGTCTCAGGCCCGCGTGCAGGCACTGCTGGACGGCGGCCTCGCAGGCGGCGCGGCTGAAGATGAAGGTGATCGCGGGCAGCAGGCCCTCGGCGTCCAGGCGCTCGATGACCTCGGGACGGCTCGGCGTCCAGATCCGGGACCGCTGTCTGCGCTCCCGCTCACGGTCGGCCTCGCGCAACGCGCGGCCGCGCCGGCGGTCCTGGAACGAGGGGCGGCCGGCCTCCATCCGGGCCATGCGCGTGAGGTCGGGGTTGACGGCCTTCCGGTGGCCCTCGCCCTCCTCGAACAGGTCGTACATCCGGCGCCCGGCCAGCACGTGCTGGAACAGCGGAACGGGCCGGTGCTCGGAGACGATCACCTCGGTGTCCCCGCGGACGGTGTCCAGCCAGTCGCCGAACTCCTCGGCGTTGGACACGGTCGCCGACAGGGACACCAGGGTCACCGACTCGGGCAGGTGGATGATCACTTCCTCCCACACGGCGCCGCGGAAGCGATCGGAGAGGTAGTGCACCTCGTCCATGACCACATAGCCGAGGCCGAGCAGGGTCTGGGAGCCGGCGTAGAGCATGTTCCGCAGCACCTCGGTGGTCATCACGACCACCGGGGCCTCGGAGTTGAGGCTGTTGTCGCCGGTCAGGAGGCCGACCTTGCCGCTGCCGTAGCGGCGGCACAGGTCTGTGTACTTCTGGTTGGACAGCGCCTTGATCGGCGTCGTGTAGAAGCACTTCCTGCCCTGCTGGAGGGCGAGGTGGACGGCGAACTCGCCCACGATCGTCTTGCCGGAGCCGGTGGGCGCGGCGACCAGTACGCCCTTGCCCGCCTCGAGCGCCTGGCAGGCCTCGATCTGGAACGGGTCGAGGCCGAAGTCGTACATCTCGCGGAATCCCGCGAGCGCGGTGGCCTGCTCGGCAGCTCGCCTGCGCGCTGCCGCGTACCGCTCGGCCGGTGAGAGGTCCTCTGTCATCGTGCTTTCGAGCGTACCGGGCCGCACCGACAACAGGACGATCATTATCCCGATCGTCCCGGAGGCGGAAAAAGCCGGCCGCTCGCGGTGCGAGCGGCCGGCCGGGATCCCGCGGCGGTGATCAGGTCACGTCGTCGTACCCGTTGACCCGGTCCGTCTGCTCGGGCAGGGCGCGGCGGGTGGTGACGGGTTCGACCTCGCCGATCTCCTCGGGGGTGAGGTCGAGTTCGGAGGCTTCGTCGTCCGACGGTCCCAGGGCCGCCAGGCGGTCCTTTCGGCGGTCGTTGAACAGGGCGATGAATACCGCGATGAAGTACAGCCCCCAGATCGGCGCCGCCAGCGCCAGCATCGTCAGGGGGTCGGCGCTCGGCGTGGCCACCGCCGCGAACGCCGTGATGCCGACGACCATGCCGCGCCACCAGCCGAGCATGCGCTTCCCGGACAGGATGCCGGTGAGGTTGAGCATGACCAGCAGGAGCGGCATCTCGAACGAGAGGCCGAAGACGACCACCATGCGCGAGACGAGGTCGAGCAGGTCGTCCAGCGGCAGCAGGTTGTCGACGCCCGAGGGGGTGAAGCCGATCAGCACCTTGGCGGTGGTGGGCAGCACGTTGTAGGCGAGGAAGCCGCCACCGAGGAAGAGCGGCACGCCCGCGCCGACGAAGGCGTAGGCGTACTTCCGCTCGTGCTTGTGCAGGCCGGGGGCGACGAACGCCCACAGCTGGTAGAGCCAGACCGGCGAGGCCAGCACCACGCCGGCCATCAGCGACACCTTCAGTGCCAGGGTGAAGGGCGCCAGCAGACCGTTGATGGTGAGGTGTGCGCAGGTGGTGGTGCTGCTGCCCGATTTGGTCAGTTCCTCGAAGGACTGCCCACACCCCACCGAGCTCAGCACCGGCCTGGTGATGAAGTTGACGATGTCCTTGTAGAAGAAGGCGGCGACGATCGTCACGACCAGGATCGCCAGGACACCTTTCCCGAGCCGGTTGCGCAGCTCACGGAGGTGATCCGCGAGCGACATCCGCCCCTCGGGGTCCTTCTCCTTCTTGCGGGCGGACTTGAGCAACCCACATCCTCATCTCGTGCAGCGGACCGGAAGGGCTCCGGTCCTCCCGTCAGCGCTGAGTCGTGTCCGTCGGCTCGTTGACCGGGCGCGAGCTGGTCACGTCACCGGGCGCGGCCTGGATGGTGCGCTGGGCCGAGGACTGCTGCTCCTCACCGGCCGGAGTCGCCGAGCCGGCCGCGTTGGTCGACTTCGCCTCGTCCTTCATCGCCTTGGCCTCGCTCTTCAGGATGCGCGCGGACTTGCCGAGCGAGCGCGCCATGTCCGGGAGCTTCTTCGAACCGAACACCAGGACGATAACCAGGACCAGGAGCACCAGATGCCACGGCTCAAGTGCGTTGCGGAACATAAAGTCTTCACCTTCTCACTGAGGCGGGGCGGCGGGCATGTCCGACCACTCGGACAGGTGTCTGACCATCGTGCTGGCAGCGATCGTAACGCCCGGGGGTGAACGCTGAGCAATCCCCGTGCGTACTCCTGCTGGGCGACCCGTGCCTCTTAGTGCGGGCCATGACCAGCAGCGTACCCGGCCACAGGGGCAGGATGGCAGGGCGAGACGATCGAAAGCGCACGACGTTCGGGACTTCCCGGACTTTCCCGGCGGGACTCACCGCGACTCCAGCGACCGGGCGGCGCCCAGGCTCGCCCGCTCCAGGTCCTCGGCGGCCCGGTTGATGCGCCGCGCCGACTCCGTGACCTGCCGGCCGAGGCGCTGCGCCTCGACGAAGACCCGGACGGCGAGCACTCCGAGGACGGCCATCCCCACGAACCCCACGGCCACCGCGAACATCGCCCAGAACATGACGCCGAGCCTAGAGGGTCGAGTGCAGGCGCAGCGTGCTGACCCCGCCGCCGGTGAGCAGTTCGACGATCCGCTCGCCGGCCGGCTTGCGGACCGCGGCGCCGCAGTCGGGGCAGGTGAACGAGTAGAAGGTGGTGCGGCTGCTGGCGCCGACGACCAGGCGCAGCGCGCTCGCGGTGAGCTCGAACCGGCCCCGGCAGTCGGGGCAGCCCGCCCGGAACACCACCGGAGTCACGCTCCGCATCCCGGCGAACGCCGCCGCCACCGACATCTCGCGCACCCCAGCCGTCGCCGACTCGCTCAAAGCCCCTGCTCCTGCCTGTCGTACCGACCGTCGTGAACCACGTCCGCAGCACCGGGCTCTCCCGCCGCCACGGCGTCCGCGGGGGCTCCGGCCCCGTCGTCCGCCGACTCGTAGGCAGCCAGGGCCTCACGGGCCGCCCGCCGGGCGCTGTCGGCCAGCTCCCGCGGGGCGACGATCCGGCCGTCCCGGCCCAGGCGCAGCGCCAGCCGCCTGAGCGACGCCGGATCGGGCGTGCGCAGAGTGATACGCAGCCCGCCGTCGGGAAGCTCATCGGCACTGTCGTGCGGGTAGTACTCGGCGACCCAGCGGCCACCGGGACCGACCTCGACGACCACCTCCGGGTCCTCCGCGGCCGGCTGGACCAGGGCCTGCGACAGATCGCGCAGCTCCATCTCCGGCGGTGCCGAGGGCTCGTCGAGGATCTTGATCTCGGCGACCCGGTCGAGCCGGAAGGTGCGCCGCGCCTCGGAGCGGCGGCACCAGGCCTCCACATAGGTGTGCCCGACGCTGACCAGGCGGATGGGGTCGATCTCGCGCTCGGTGACCTCGTCGCGGGCGGGCGAGTAGTAACGGATCCACAGCCGGCGACGCTCGGAGATCGCCCGGTCCACGTCGGCGAAGACCCCGCCCTCGGACTCGAAGGTCACCGACAGCCGGGAGCTGGCCCCGGCGACCTCGCCGGCCGCGGTCTCCACCTTGGCCGTGGCCCGCAGCAGGGCCTGCCGGTCGCTCTCCCGCAGTCCGGGCAGCGTGGCCACCGCGCGCGCCGCCACCAGCAGCGCGGTCGCCTCGTCGGCGGCCAGTCGAAGCGGCTCGGCCGCCTCCGCCCCGAGCGCGGCGGGGTTGTGCCACCAGATGCGCTCGCCGTCGGTGTCGATGTCGAGCAGGTCGCCGCCGCGGAAACTCGTACCGCACATGGGCAGTACGTCGAGGTCGGAGACCAGCTCGTCCTCGGTGATGCCGAAGGCGCGCGCCACGTCCTCGATCCGGGCGCCGGGGCGCTCCCTGAGATACGTCACCAGGGAGAGCATCCGCCGGGTCTGGTCGATGGCGCTCGCGGGCCTGACCGGTTTGCCTGCCACAGTGTCGCTCCGCTCCCCCTCAGCCCCCGGCCACGGCACGCAGCCGGTCCAGCACGTCCGCCCGCAGCTCGGCCGGCTCCAGGACCACCACGTCCGGTCCGAACTCGACCAGCCAGGCGTCAAGCCCATGCCCGTACGGGATGTCCAACTCGTCCCAGCCGTCTCCCAGTGCCCGCACGGCGGTGGCCTTCGCCCGAAGGGGGTACCCGGCATCCGCGCGCAGCCGGATCCGCGCGGAGCGGTCGGCGCTCTCGCCCGCCCAGCTCGCCACGGTCTCGCGGACGGTGACGACGTCCGGGACCGGCGCGGTGAAGCCGCTGCCCCGGGAACGGACCCTGCCGGTGATCCTGGACAGCCGGAAGACCCGCTCGGCTTTCCGGTCGCGGTCGAACCCGGCCAGGTACCAGTGGCCGCGCCAGCACTCCAGCGCCCACGGCTCGACGTGCCGGGTCCCGGGCTGGGCGGCGTTGGCCTTGCGGTAGTCGAAGACGACCGGCCGACGGTCGCGGCAGGCCAGCATCAGCGGCTCGAAGGCGGCCTCGTGCACCGGGATGCGCGGCTCCAGCGCGCCGTGCGCCTCGTAGGGGTCGACGTCCTCGGGCAGCCCGGCCGCGCGCAGCTTCTGCAGGGCGCCGCTGGCCGCCCCGGCCAGCCGGGCCTGCTGCCAGACCTTGGCGGCCAGACCGAGCGCGGCGGCCTCCTCGGCGTCCAGGGTGATGGGCGGCAGCCGGTTGCTGTCCCGGCGGGCCAGGTAGCCGACCTCGCCGTCCAGGCTCTCGACGGTCTCGATGACCAGCCCGAGCTCACGCAGGTCGTCCTTGTCCCGCTCGAACATGCGGTTGAAGGAGTCGTCGGACGCAGCAACGCCGCCCTTCTCCGACTGGGAGGCCGCACCCCTGTCCCGGCCGGAGGCCGCACCCCTGTCCCGGCCGGAGGCCGCACCCCTGTCCCGGCCGGAGGCCTCGACGTAGGCCTCGATGGACTCCCGCAGCTCGCGCTTGCTCAGCGGCCGCCGCGCCCCGAGCAGGCACAGCGCCAGGTTCATCAGCCGCTCGGCCTTGGCAATGGCCATCGACGCCCTTCACCTTCCGTATGGTCCTTACGACCGATGACCGTACCGCCCCGCAGCGTACGGACAAAAGCCGAGGCCCATGCCCGGACGGGCATGGGCCACGGATGATCGGATCCCGCACGGATCCGATGCGCGACGATCAGACCGCGACCAGGTCGCAGACGAAGATCAGCGTCTCGCCCGGCTTGATCCGGCCGCCCGCGCCGCGGTCGCCGTAGGCGAGGTGCGGCGGGATGGTCAGCTGGCGGCGCCCGCCGACCTTCATGCCCTGCACACCCTGGTCCCAGCCGGCGATGACCTGGCCGATACCCAGCTGGAAGCGGAGCGGCGTGCCGCGGTTCCAGGAGGCGTCGAACTCCTCGCCGGTGGAGAAGGCCACGCCGACGTAGTGGACGGCGACGGTGTCGCCGGCCTTGGCCACCGGCCCGTCGCCCTCCCAGATCTCCTTGATCTCGAGATCCGCCGGGGGCTCGCCGCCCGGGAAGTCGATCTCGGGCTTCTCGATGCTCACGTGTTTCTCCTGCTCATCTACGACAAGGCAACCTGCACAGTCTTACATCCCCGCCGGGTGCGCGCCCGCGTCGGGAGACCGTGGCGCGGTGCTACATCGCCGCCAGGATGTCCACCGTGAAGACCAGCACCGAGTCCTTCTTGATGCCGCTGTTGGGGGGCGGGTTGTCGCCGTAGCCCAGGGCCGGCGGAACGACGATCAGGACACGGCTGCCGACCTTCTTGCCGGCCAGTCCGTCGGCCCAGCCCTTGACGACCTGCTGGAGGGAGAACGAGGTCAGCGCATCGCGCTTGTACGTCGAGTCGAACTCCTTGCCGCCGTCCCACAGCACGCCCTTGTACTGGACCAGCACGGTGTTCTCCGGCTTGACCACGGGACCGTCGCCCTCGATCACGTAGTCGGCCACGAGCTTCTTGGGCGCGGCCGTCCTGGGCACCGTGATGGACGGGGCGGAGCCGTCGGTGTTGGTGCCGATCTTGGGCAGGTCGGCGTTGTCCTGGGCGACCGTCTTGCCCTTGGCCGAGCTCTTGGAGTTGAAAGTGTCCTGGAGGTCGACGACGAACACCAGCGTGTCGGTGCCCTTGATCCCGGCCTGGGCGTTGCCCTGCGTGCCGTATCCCCAGGTGGGCGGCACGGAGAACAGGACGCGACTGCCCACCTTCTTGCCGGCGAGGGCATAGCGCCAGCCGTCGATGATCGTGCCCTGGGCGAGCTGGATGACCAGGGGCGCCTTGCGGTCGTAGGAGTTGTCGAAGAGCTTCGCCGAGTCCCAGATCTGGCCCAGGTAGTGCGCCTGGACGTAGTCGTTCTCCGCGATGGTGCGGCCGCCGCCCGCGATCACCGTCTTGACGGCGATGTCCTTCGACGGGCCACCACTGCCCTTGGCGACGGTCGGCTTCTCGCCGAACTTCGTCCCCGCGGTGATCGCCGGCAGCGGCCCGGAGACGATCTTCGGCGAGGGCGCCGCGGACGGCTCGGAGGGCGACGGCGACGCGCTCTCGCTGGCCTTGCTCGAATCGGCCTTGTCGTTGCCGCAGGCGGCCAGGGTGACAAGTCCCGCGGGTACGGAAAGAAGAAGTGAGCGTCGGCGCACGGTGGGGGCCTCGTAATCGGTCGATCTTCTGATGGCGTGCGCGCAACTCTACGTCGTGAGCGGGGCGCCGTACGGTGAACGTACGGCGCCCGTGTGGCGTTCCGATTCTCTTGTTGAACCGGCGTCCTCGTCCCGCCGGGCTCACATTCCGGCGATCAGCTTCTCCACCCGGTCGTCCACCGAACGGAACGGGTCCTTGCACAACACCGTCCGTTGTGCCTGGTCGTTGAGCTTCAGGTGCACCCAGTCGACGGTGAAGTCCCTGCGCTGTTCCTGCGCCCGCCGGATGAAGTCGCCGCGCAGTCGTGCCCGAGTGGTCTGCGGGGGAACCGACTTGCCCTCGAAGATCTTCAAGTCGTTGCAGATCCGGGCGGTTTGGCCCTTCTTCTCCAGCAGGTAGTACAGGCCACGACGGCGGTGGATGTCGTGGTAGGCGAGGTCTATCTGGGCGACCCGGGGGTGCGACATGGTCATGTTGTGCTTGGCCCGGTACCGCTCGATGAGCTTGTACTTCATCACCCAGTCGATCTCGGTGCCGATGCGGTCGAGATCCTCGGTCTCGATCGCGTCCAGCGTACGGCCCCACAGCTCCAGCACCTGCTCCACCGTGCCGGTGCGGATACCGCGCCGCTCGCAGAAGTCCACGGCCTTCTCGTAGTACTCCCGCTGCACCTCCAGCGCGGAGGCCTCCCGGCCGCTGGCCAGGCGCACCTTGCGACGGCCCGTGATGTCGTGGCTGACCTCGCGGATCGCCCGGATCGGGTTCTCCAGGGTCAGGTCGCGCATCACCGTGCCCGCCTCGATCATGCGCAGCACCAGGTCGGTCGCGCCCACCTTGAGCAGCATCGTCGTCTCGGACATGTTGGAGTCGCCGACGATGACGTGCAGCCGCCGGTAGCGCTCCGCGTCCGCGTGCGGCTCGTCGCGGGTGTTGATGATGGGCCGCGAACGGGTGGTCGCCGAGGAGACGCCCTCCCAGATGTGCTCGGCCCGCTGGCTCACGCAGTACACCGCCCCGCGCGGGGTCTGCAGCACCTTGCCCGCCCCGCAGAGCAGCTGCCTCGTGACCAGGAACGGGATGAGGATGTCCGCGAGACGCGAGAACTCTCCGTGCCGTGCCACCAGATAGTTCTCGTGGCAGCCGTAGGAGTTGCCCGCCGAGTCGGTGTTGTTCTTGAAAAGGTAGACGTCGCCCGCGATTCCCTCCTCGTGCAGGCGTCGTTCCGCGTCCACCAGGAGTCCTTCGAGAATGCGCTCGCCGGCCTTGTCGTGGGTGACCAGTTCGGTCACATTGTCACACTCGGGTGTCGCGTATTCCGGGTGTGACCCCACGTCGAGATAGAGCCGGGCGCCGTTTCGCAGAAACACATTGCTGCTGCGGCCCCATGACACGACACGGCGGAAGAGGTACCGCGCCACCTCGTCAGGCGACAGGCGGCGCTGTCCCCTGAACGTGCACGTGACGCCGTACTCGTTCTCCAGCCCGAAAATGCGGCGGTCCATGACTGAACATTACGCCCGATCCTCTGCGCTCAAACGGGGTTCGGCAGCACGATTTGGATCATTTTCCGATGAAGCGGCAACCACCGCCCGCCCAGCGGGAGCTGTGAGGACCCTCCCGGTGACCAGCAACACCAGCAGCGACACGGCCCCGGCGACGCCCGGCACCGCGAAGCCCCAGAGCGCGCCACCCGCCTCGACCACCGGGCCCGCGACACCCGTTCCGACGGACGCGCCCACGGTGAACGTCGTCACCAGCCAGGAGAATGCCTCGGTCACCGTGCCGGCCGGCGCGTGCCGGTCCACGATGATGAACGCGCAGGCGATGCACGGCGCCAGGAACACCCCGGCCAGCACCGTCAGCGCCACCATGGCCACCGCCCCGGGCATCAGCAGCAGCGGCAGGTAACACACCGCCAGAAGACCCACCAGCAGGCGCAGTCGCCGCTCGGGCGCGCCCGCCCACTGGCGCGCGCCGTAGACGGCACCGCCGACCAGCGCGCCCAGCCCCAGGGCGGCCATCAGCCAACCGTAGACCGCGTCTCCGCCGTGGTCGTCGGCGTAGGGCACCGCCGCCACCGTGATGGAGCCCATGGCGACACCGACGAAGAGGAACGCGCCGAGCAGCGCCAGGAGACCGGGCGAGCGCAGCGCGCCCAGCCAGTGCGCCTCCCGGGGCGCCGAGCGCCAGGCCCGCGAGGGCGGCGAGACGACCACGGACAGCGCGCCCAGCACGCCGACGGCGTTCAGCACCACCAGCGCCGCCTGTGCCGACCACAGCGAGACGCAGAGGGTCACGAGCAACGGGCCGACGGTGAACATCACTTCCTGTGCCACGGCGTCCATCGCGTACGCCGTGTGCACCTGGTCGTCCCTGCGCAGCACCGAGGGCCACAGCGCCCGCAGCCCGCCCTCCAGAGGCGGGGTGAAGAGCCCGGCCGCCGCCACGGCCGTGTACGCCACGGCGGGCGGCTGGGTGCCGGTCAGGGCGAAGACCGTCATCGCCAGCGCCGCGGCGAGCGCGGCGGGCAGCTGGACGCGGGGCTGCCCGTACAGGTCCACCAGGCGCCCGAGCACGGGCTGGCCCACCGCGTTGGCCACGCCGTACACCGCCGCCAGCGCCCCCGCGAGGCTGTACGTGCCGCCCTCCGCGCGGACGAACAGCACGATGGCGATCGCCGCGGTGGCGTTGGGCAGCCGCCCCACGAGGGTGCCGGTCAGCAGCCGGGTGGCGTGCCTCGCCCTGAGGATCTCCAGGTATCCCCCGAATCCCACGGCCATCGCCTGCCTTCCACCGGTTCACCCGAGGTGCTGGAGCAACCTCTGGTGTTACGTATAACGTTCTCGGTCATACGTACCATGTGCGCTGTTCACCAGTCCAGACGAAGGAGCGTCCCCGCGGTGGCACGAAGCAGCACGCGCCCCACCAGCCGTGACGTCGCGCACGCCGCCGGGGTGTCCCAGGCCGCCGTCTCCCTGGTCCTCGGCGACAAGTGGCGCGGCCGGGTGTCGCAGGCGACCGCCGAACGGGTGCGCCGGGCCGCCGAGGAACTCGGCTACCGGCCCAACCTCGCCGCCCGCAACCTGCGCCTCGGCCGCACCCGGACCGTGCTCCTGGTCGTCCCCGCGCTGACCACCGAGTTCTTCGCCGGCGTCTACACCGGCGCCGCCCGCGTCGCCGCCGAGCACGGCTTCGGCGTCGTCCTCTACCCCTCCCCCGAGGGCATCGGCCCGGCCCGGAACCCGTTCGCCTCGGCCCAGGCGGCGCTGGACGGCGTGATCGCCTCCTCCATGGCCGCCGACGCGCTCACCGCGATCCGCGGCGACCAGCTGCCGCTGGTCATGCTGGACAGCGACCCCGCGGGCAGCCTGGGCGCCGCGACCGTCAACCTGGACATCGCCGACGGCGTACGCCAGGTCGCCGACCATCTGCTCGGGCTCGGCCACCGGCGCTTCCTGCACCTCGCGGCGGACGTGGCCTCCTGGACCTTCGAGGTGCGGGCGAGGGAGCTCGGCGCCCGGGTGGGCGCGGTGCCCGGCACCTCGGTGCGCACCGCCCGCGCCCCCATCTCCATCGAGGACGCCAGGGCCGCCACCGAGGCCGCCCTGAGCGCCCCCGGGCCCCGGCCCACCGCGCTGGTCTGCGACGACGACAAGCTCGCCGCCGGCGCCTACAAGGCCCTGCGCCGCCTCGGCCTGCGCGTACCCGACGACGTCTCCGTCACCGGCCTCGACGACCTCGCCCTGGCCACCGCCATCGACCCCGAGCTCACCACCGTGCGGCTGGACGCCGAGCTGTTCGGCGAGCGGGGCATGCACGCCCTGCTGGCCGTTCTGGAGGGCCGCGCTCCCGTCGGCGGGGACATCCCCGTGGACCTCGTGGTGCGGGCCTCCACGGCGCCGCCCGGCCCCTCCTGACACCGCCCAGTCCCTGAAAACGCCCGGGTGCCCCGGCCCTCGAGCAGGCCGGGGCACCCGGGAACGGGGCTGCGGAGCGGGACTACTTCTCCTCGGAACCGTCCTCCTCGGCGCTCTCCGCCTCGGTCGCCGCGCCGTCGGCCTCGAGCAGCCTGCCCAGCTGACGGCCCACGATGCGCTTGAACTTGCGCTTCTGCGGGCGCGTACGGTCCAGCACCGCCACCTCCAAGCGCTCGGCGGGGATCTCCCGCTCGCTGCCGTTGGTGTCGCGGGACAAGGCCTGCACGGCCAGCTTCAGCGCCTCGGCCAGCGACATGCCGTCCCGGTGGCGCTGGTCCAGGTAGCCGCTGATCTGCTCGGCGTTGCCGCCGACCGCGACCGAGCCGTGCTCGTCCACGATCGAGCCGTCGTGCGGCAGCCGGTAGATCTGGTCGCCGTCCGGGGTCTCCCCCACCTCGGCGACCACCAGCTCCACCTCGTACGGCTTCTCGGCGGCGCTGGAGAAGATCGTGCCCAGCGTCTGGGCGTACACGTTCGCCAGGCCGCGGGCGGTCACGTCGTCCCGGTCGTAGGTGTAACCGCGCAGGTCGGCGTAGCGGACGCCGCCGATGCGCAGGTTCTCGTACTCGTTGTACTTGCCGGCGGCCGCGAACGCGATCCGGTCGTAGATCTCGCTGAACTTGTGCAGCGCGCGGGACGGATTCTCACCGACGAACACGATTCCGTCGGCGTACTGCAGCACGACCAGGCTGCGGCCACGGGCGATGCCCTTGCGGGCGTACTCCGCCCGGTCGGCCATGGCCTGCTGAGGTGATACATAGAACGGCGTCGACACCGGTTATCCGTCCCTTTCTGTAGAAGTCACTGGATCACCGAACAAGAACCGGGCGCCGGCTACAGCAGCGCGGCCCGCGGGCCGTCCGGCAGCTCCAGGCGCCGCTGGAGCACCGAGCGGGCGATCTCCGAGGACTCGTCCTCGGTGAGCCGGCGGAATCCGTCCTCGCTGATCACGGTGACGATCGGATAGATCCGGCGGGCGACATCGGGACCACCGGTCGCCGAGTCGTCGTCTGCCGCGTCGTACAGGGCCTGGACCACCAGCGTCGTGGCCTCGGCCTCGGTCAGGTCCTCCCGGAAGAGCTTCTTCATCGCGCCGCGCGCGAAGATCGAGCCGGAACCCGTGGCCGCGTAGCCGTGCTCCTCGGAACGGCCACCCGTCACGTCGTAGGAGAAGATCCGGCCCTTCTCGCGGTCCAGGTCGTACCCCGCGAAGAGCGGGACCACGGCCAGTCCCTGCATGGCCATGCCCAGGTTGGAGCGGATCATCGTCGACAGCCGGTTCGCCTTGCCCTCCAGCGAGAGCTGCGTCCCCTCGACCTTCTCGAAGTGCTCCAGCTCCAGCTGGAACAGCTTCACCATCTCCACCGCCAGACCGGCGGTGCCGGCGATGCCGACGGCCGAGTACTCGTCCGCCGGGAACACCTTCTCGATGTCCCGCTGCGCGATCACGTTCCCCATCGTCGCCCGCCGGTCACCGGCCAGGACGACGCCGCCCGGGAAGGTCGTCGCCACGATGGTGGTGCCGTGCGGCGCCTCGACCACCCCCTGGGTCGGCGGCAGCTGCCGCTTCCCCGGCAGCAGCTCCGGCTGGTGCTCGGCGAGAAAGTCCATGAACGAGGCGGACCCAGGCGTCAGGAAGGCGGCCGGTAGACGCCCGGTGCTACGAGTGTTGGCTTCCACGCGTTTCCTTCCGGGTAGTCGGCAGCTCGGTCCACCGCTTCGGGATCGTCCCTCAACAGGCCGAGGCCGGAGTTGCAGTTGATGCACAGTACGCCACGGACCCTACCCGCCTCGCGGCGGTGATCCACATGAACGGCGGAAGCCCTGAGGCGGCTCCCGCGGAGCTCCTCACCGGGCCTCCGCACGGGCGGCCGGCGCCCGGAAACGAAGGCCGCGCGCGGCACGCCCTCACCGCACCGCACGCAGCTCCTCGCCAACCGGCTCGTTCGCCGACGCTCCACGCGCCTTCCTTTCGATTCTTCGGCCCCGGGAAAGCCAGGGAATCCAGGGGACCCAGGAAATCCAAGGACGCTGAGGAATCGAAGGAGGAAGCGGCTTACCGACCGCTTATCGGGCGTTTACTGACCGCCCTTTTGCACGAAGGACCGCACGAAGTCCTCTGCGTTCTCCTCGAGGACGTCGTCGATCTCGTCGAGGACGGAGTCCACGTCGTCGCTCAGCTTCTCGTGGCGTTCCTTGAGGTCGTCCGTGGCCTGCGCGTCCTGGGACTGTTCCTCGACCTCCTCGGTGGAACGCGTGGCCTTCTGCTGCCCGCCGCCGGTGTCCTTCGTTGCCATAACCCTCACCCCGCTCAGTTCGCCCGACATGGTCGGCATTACGGCCGATCGGTGATGTTCCGACCCTACAAGCCGGGTCCGACATCGGCCCCGCACTTTCTCCAACGTACGAGGGCCACCTCGATGATTCCCGGCGCCGGGCATTTCCACCCTGGAGGACCCGCCCGGCCCGGGATCCGCTCAGCCGCCGGAAAGAACCCTGACCAGGTCTTCGGCGGTACGGCAGCGGTCGAGGAGCTCCTTGACGTGATTACGCGTTCCGCGAAGCGGTTCCAGGGTTGGGACCCGCTGGAGCGAGTCCCGGCCCGGCAGATCGAAGATCACCGAGTCCCAGGAGGCCGCGGCGACGTCGTCGGCGTACTGCTCCAGGCAGCGGCCGCGGAAGTACGCGCGCGTGTCCTCCGGCGGCTTCCTGCGGGCCCGGTCCACCTCGGTCTCGTCCAGCAGGCGCTTGATGCGGCCCCGGGCCACCAGGCGGTTGTACAGGCCCTTGTCGGGGCGTACGTCCGCGTACTGGAGGTCGACGAGGTGGAGACGGGCGGCGTCCCAGTCGAGGCCGTCGCGGCGCCGGTAGCCCTCCATGAGCTCCCGCTTGGCGACCCAGTCCAGCTCGCCGGCCAGGCTCATGGGATCGTTCTCGAGCCGGTTGAGCGTGTCCTCCCAGCGGGACAGCACGTCCTTGGTCTGCTCGTCGGCGTCCGCGCCGAACCGCTCCTCCACGTACTTGCGCGACAGCTCGTAGTACTCCATCTGGAGCTGCACCGCGGTCAGTGTCCGGCCGCTGCGCAGTGTGATCAGGCGCTTGAGACCCGGGTCGTGCGAGACCTGGTGGAGCGTGCGTACGGGCTGGTCGACGGCCAGGTCCACGGCGATGAAGCCGTCCTCGATCATGGACAGGACCAGGGCGGTCGTGCCCAGCTTGAGGTAGGTGGAGATCTCGGAGAGGTTGGCGTCGCCGATGATCACATGCAGACGCCGGTACTTCTCCGCGTCGGCGTGGGGCTCGTCGCGCGTGTTGATGATCGGCCGCTTGAGTGTGGTCTCCAGACCGACCTCGACCTCGAAGTAGTCCGCGCGCTGGCTGAGCTGGAAGCCGTGCTCGTGGCCGTCCTGGCCGACGCCGACACGGCCGGCGCCCGTGATGACCTGGCGGGAGACGAAGAAGGGCGTGAGGTGGCGCACGATGTCGGAGAAGGCGGTCTCCCGCTTCATCAGGTAGTTCTCGTGCGTGCCGTAGGAGGCGCCCTTGTTGTCGGTGTTGTTCTTGTAGAGGTGGATCGGCTGGGCGCCGGGCAGCTGTGCCGCCCGCTCCGCGGCCTCGGCCATGATCCGTTCGCCGGCCTTGTCCCACAGGACGGCGTCGCGCGGGTTGGTGACCTCGGGCGCGCTGTACTCCGGGTGGGCATGGTCGACGTAGAGCCGTGCGCCATTGGTGAGGATGACGTTGGCCAGGCCGATGTCCTCGTCGGTGAGCTGGCTGGCGTCGGCCGCCTCGCGGGCGAGGTCGAAGCCCCGGGCGTCCCGCAGCGGATTTTCCTCCTCGAAGTCCCAGCGGGCCCGGCGCGCCCGGTGCATGGCCGCCGCGTAGGCGTTGACGATCTGGGATGAGGTGAGCATGGCATTGGCATTGGGGTGGCCGGGGACGGAGATCCCGTACTCCGTCTCGATGCCCATTACTCGCCGTACGGTCATGCGGCCCTCCTTGCCCGGCGGCGCCCTCGGTCGTGGGCGTCACTCAAGTACCGCTGATGCCCGGGTGCCTGTGCGGTGCCCGTCCCCGCACTGCGCAACCCGGCGGTACGAAAGAGCCTAGAACGCCTTTGCGCTGGTGGGGAGATCATTTGCGTCATTGCCTGCTCCATGCGTGGCCTGGAAACAGCCGACTGCGGGTACCCCGTGGAGGGCACCCGCAGCCACCCTGCTTTTACAGGTACTGACCGGTGTTCGCCACCGTGTCGATGGAGCGTCCGGTGTCCGCGCCCTGCTTTCCGGTGATGAGGGTGCGGATGTAGACGATCCGCTCGCCCTTCTTTCCGGAGATCCGGGCCCAGTCGTCCGGGTTGGTGGTGTTGGGCAGGTCCTCGTTCTCCTTGAACTCGTCCACGCAGGCCTGGAGCAGGTGGGAGACGCGGAGACCCTTCTGGTTCTTCTCGAGGAAGTCCTTGATCGCCATCTTCTTGGCGCGGCCGACGATGTTCTCGATCATGGCGCCGGAGTTGAAGTCCTTGAAGTAGAGGACTTCCTTGTCACCGTTGGCGTAGGTGACCTCCAGGAAGCGGTTCTCCTCGGTTTCGGCGTACATGTGTTCCACCGCGGTCTGGATCATGCCCTGGACCGTGGCGTCCTTGGCGCCGCCGTGTTCCGCGAGGTCGTCGGAGTGCAGCGGGAGGCGCTCGGTGAGGTACTTCCCGAAGATGTCTTTCGCCGCCTCGGCGTCCGGACGCTCGATCTTGATCTTCACATCGAGGCGGCCGGGCCGCAGGATGGCAGGGTCGATCATGTCCTCACGGTTGGAGGCGCCGATCACGACCACGTTCTGCAGGCCTTCCACACCGTCGATCTCGGCGAGCAGCTGGGGGACGATGGTGTTCTCCACGTCCGAGCTGACACCGGAGCCCCGGGTGCGGAAGAGGGACTCCATCTCGTCGAAGAAGACGATCACGGGGGTGCCCTCGCCGGCCTTCTCCCGGGCACGCTGGAAGACGAGGCGGATCTGCCGCTCGGTCTCGCCGACGTACTTGTTCAGCAGCTCCGGGCCCTTGATGTTGAGGAAGAAGCTCTTGCCCGCAGCCTGCCCTGTGACCTCGGCGACCTTCTTGGCGAGCGAGTTCGCGACGGCCTTGGCGATGAGCGTCTTGCCGCATCCGGGAGGCCCGTAGAGCAGGACGCCCTTCGGCGGGCGCAGCTCGTGCTCCTTGAACAGGTCCGGGTAGAGGTACGGCAGCTCCACTGCGTCGCGGATGGCCTCGATCTGGTTGCCGAGGCCGCCGATCTGCTCGTAGCCGATGTCGGGCACCTCTTCGAGGACGAGTTCCTCGACCTCGCTCTTGGGCACGACCTCGTAGACGTAGCCGGACCTGGGTTCGAGCAGGAGCGCGTCGCCGGGGCGGATGGTGACGTCCAGCAGCGGCTCGGCGAGCCGTACCACCCGCTCCTCGTCGGTGTGCCCGAGCACCAGGGCCCGCTCGCCGTCCTCGAGGATCTCCTTGAGGGTGACGATGTCGCCGACGCGCTCGAACTCCATGGCCTCGACCACGTTGAGCGCCTCGTTGAGCATCACTTCCTGGCCGCGCCTGAGCTCGTCGAGCTCGACGCTGGGGCTGACGTTCACCCGGAGCTTGCGGCCGCCGGTGAAGATGTCGGCGGTGCCGTCCTCGATGGCCTGAAGGAAGACCCCGAAGCCGGCCGGCGGCTGGGCGAGCCGGTCGACCTCCTCCTTGAGGGCCACGATCTGGTCGCGGGCCTCGCGGAGCGTGTTCGCGAGGCGTTCGTTCTGCGCGGAGACGCCGGCCAGGTTGGTCTGCAACTCGACGATCCGCTCTTCGAGAATCCTCGTGTGACGCGGAGAGTCGGCGAGCTTGCGGCGCAGGACGGCGATCTCCTGCTCAAGGTAGGCGATCTGCCCGGCCGGGTCGTCGGACCCGCGTCCCGGGCGGATGCCGCGGTTCATGTCGTCGTCGTGGGCTGCCACGGTCCTCACCTCCTCCAAGGGGAGCTGGACGCTTCCAGACCCTACCTGGGTGGGTGTCGATTGAAACCCCTAGATCACAAAGACTGTCGGGGTGTGTCCGATCTTCACCCTTGCGCTCTCCCTCACGCCAGGGGAATACCCACCGAACATGATTGGAAAGCGGGCAGAGGTAGGGTCGACACGTTCAACACCCGTCAGAGCTGGCCGGATTCCCGTACGGCTCGACGTGATACGGCAGGAGAGATGACCGTGCAGCAGCAGACCTCGGACGGTGGCGAGGCACTGGAGGTCTGGATCGACCAGGACCTGTGTACCGGCGACGGCATCTGCGCGCAATACGCGCCGGAGGTCTTCGAGCTGGACATCGACGGTCTGGCCTATGTGAAGAGCCCGGAGGACGAGCTCCTTCAGGAAGCGGGAGCGGCAACGCCCGTACCGCTCCCGCTTCTCACGGACGTGGTGGACTCGGTCAAGGAGTGCCCCGGCGAGTGCATCCACGTGCGCCGCGTTTCGGACAGGGTCGAGGTGTACGGACCTGACGCGGAGTGACCGCCTCGGCGCGATGCGTCACCATTGTCTGGTTTCTCACATTTTCAGAGAGTGCGGTCAGACACCGCGAGCCCCGGCGTCCGCGGAGCGGACGAACGCGCCGTTCTGCCACCGCCACTTCACGCTGTCCTTGAGGTCGGGGCAGCAATTGGGCACGTCGGGCGAGGAGTAGCCGAACAGGGTGGCGGTCACGGCGCCGTCACGGACGGCGAAGTCCGTGACCGAGTACCGGTCCTTGACCTCGACGAGGGTGGCGACCACACGCGGCTCGGCGGCGTCGGCGGCCTGGGTGATGACGTAGACGGCGTCGGGCGGGGTGCCCATGGCGGCGTCGCAGTGCACGACGGCCACGGTCTCCGGTCTGCCGTCCCCGTCGAGGTCACCGGAGGCCTTCTTCGCCACCACGGCCCGCACCGGGCCGCAGTCGATCGGGAAGGTCACGCCGGTGGTGCTCGGGGCCGGCGCGGTGGCGGGGGCGGAGTTCGCGCGGGTGCCCTGCGGCTGGGCGGCCGTGGCCGAGCCGGGCTGCACGAGCGAGGAGAGGGCGACCACACCGGCGACCGCGGTGGCGGTGGCCATCCAGTGAATGGGGCGGGTGTGCGTGTGGGCCAGTTCCGGAACGGCGGATTGCTGCACTAGGAGCATCTCCTGCGAGGGCTGTGCCGGTGGGGGTGGCCAGCATCGTGCCACACGTCACAGTGCGGGGGAACGGCGGGGGGGTGCCCCTATCTGTTTCGTCAACCCTGGCGGGGCTGGTTCGTAGGGGTTCGTACTGGGCGGATCGGGTGCCGTGGGGGCAGGCCGGTGGC
>NZ_JBIAXS010000007.1:237975-270959 GCF_042896885.1 Streptomyces sp. NPDC001231 | reverse complement strand
CCGATGGGGGGGGGCGTGGCGAGACGCTGCGCCCCGGCGGGCCCCCCCCCCCGCCCGCGGGCCCGGGGGGGGGCCCCCGGGGGGGGCGGGGGGGGGGGGGGGGGGGGCGCGCCCCCCCCCCCCCCCCACCCCCGCACCCGGCAGCAATCACTTCAACTCGTCCGGGCACGGAGTGCCCCGCGGCAGCTGGTACGGGGCCGCCACGCGGTACGTGCCCGCCTTCGGCGCGACCAGCACGGTCCACTTGTCGCCCTCGGCGTCCTGCTCCGTCTCCATGAGGCAGCCGTTGACGTTGTCGTACGTCTTCGGTTCGCCCTCGGCGCGGTGCTTGGAGGCGTCGGTCTCCTGGGGCGGCTTGAGGCTCTTTCCCTGCTCGTCGACGAGGCTCAGCCAGGGCGAGTACGGGATGCGGATGAGGACGCGGCCAGCCCTGCGCACCTGGAGGGTCATCTCGCCCTGTTCGGCGCGTTCGACGACCGCGTCCGGCTCGGCGAGCGACGCCGGGTCGGTGACCTTGAACAGCTGCCAGTTGGCGTCGCCCCAGACCTGCTTGAGGTACGGCATGCCCTCCTGCACCAGCGCGCGCTCGCGCTCGCCGCCGTTGCCGTCGACGTCGCCCTTGGGCAGCACCACGTAGTGCACCGCCCACCGCTGCAACCAGTCGTGGTAGTTCGCCGAGTTGAGCGTGTTGTCGTAGAAGAGCGGGTTGCGCTGCATGTCGGCCTGCCGGTTCCAGCCGCGGGCCAGGTTGACGTAGGGCGCCAGCGCGGAGGCCTCGCGGTGGGAGCGGGCGGGGACCACCTCGACGCGGCCCCTCTCCGCGCCGACCCGCTGCAACTGGTTGACCAGGGGGGCCAGCTCGCGCGCCCAGGAGGCGGCGGGGGTGGTGTTGACGATGTCGTCGACCGACTTGAACCCTATCCAGCCGACGAAGCCGACGACGGCCAGCACGATCGTGTACCAGGTGCGCGAGCGCGGGACCGCGAACGGCAGCGCCGCCACCAGGACCACCCCGCCGAACAGCATGGCCAGCCGGGTGATGTTGGAGCCGATCTGGGAGCTGATCAGCCAGACCAGGACCACCGCCAGGCCGTACACCGCGGACGTGATCCGGACCGTCTTCCACTCCCGGGGGACGAGGACGACGGCGAACACGGCGTAGATCAGGGGCAGGATCACCGAGGCGAACGCCATCGGCTGGGTGCCGGAGAACGGGAACAGCCAGGCCGACGCGGCCACCACCGCGGCCGGGGCGAGGCCCAGTGCCCACGCCCCCGGGCGCCGCTTCTGGAGGAACAGCGCGACCGCGACCAGGCCCACGAACAGGCCCGCCACCGGCGAGGACATGGTGGCGAGCGCGGCCAGCGGGGCCGCGACCAGCGCCTTCGCCCAGCGTTTGAAGCGCCAGCGGTGCGGCCAGCAGAACACGGCCGCGACCGCGCCCAGCGCGAACATCGTGCCCAGCCCGAAGGTCACCCGGCCCGACAGCGCGTTGCACAGCAGCCCGAACACGCCCATCAGCGCGGGCCACAACGGGTTCCTGACCGAGCGGCTGCGGATGAGGACCAGCGTCAGCAGGCCCGCCGAGACCGTGCCCGCGATCATCATGGTCGTACGGACGCCGAGGAGGGACATCAGATACGGCGACACGACGCTGTACGACACCGGGTGCATGCCGCCGTACCAGGCGAGGTTGTACGCCGAGTCGGGGTGCCGGCCGACGAACTCGGCCCAGGCGTCCTGCGCCGCGAGGTCGCCGCCGCTGTTGGCGAACGTGAAGAACCAGACGATGTGCAGCAGACCGGCCAGGACCGTGACGGACAGGACCGGGTGCCGCAGCATCCGCTCCCGTACCGCCATGACCGCCGACCGGGCGCGGGACCGTTCACCGTCCCGATCCTCCACAGGGTCGCCCACCGGGCCACCCGGCCGCCCGCGGTCACCGTCCGTGTCAGTCCTGGACGCTCCTGTTCGCGAACCGTTCCCCGGGCCCGGATCGGCGTCGTCGGCGCGTGTCGGATCCGCTGTGGCCACCTGAAGGCACTCCCCGTGTCCTGTTTTCTCTGTTCGCCGCCGCGTCCCACGACCGGCGACGTGCCCGATTCGTGACGCTAGCACGCACCCCGCCGGGTCAGCTCCCGGGTGGGGCTGCCCGACGGGGTGCGCGGGGGCGGCGACGGCCGCCGGGTGGTGCGGGGGTCAGCCGAGGCGCGTCAGCTTGGCCGGGAAGCCCGGCTCGGCGAGATCGTCCTGGAGGGCCACGGGCACCTGTACGGCACCGTCCCCACCGTCACCGACGGTGAGCAGGCCCACCTCCGTGCCGGCCTTCGCGATGTGCGGCAGTGCGTCCGTGGAGAGGGACAGCTTCAGTCGCAGGCCGGCCCAGCCGACCGCGGTGACGTCCTTGGTGACGACGACCGGAGTGTGGCCGCCGAGCTGGTCGTCGACGTACCCGACGACATCGCCCTTCTTCAGGATCTTCGCCGAGGTCGGCACGTCCTTCGCGGCGAGCAGCGCGGTCTTGCTGACCGCGTTGACCGTGTCGAGGATCGACGGGCCCTTGTGCTGGCCGAGGATCGCGCCGACGATCGTCACCGTCCGGCCGCCGACCTGCTTGTTGGCGGCGAAGAGCAGGTTGCCGCCGGCCGCGGTGGTGGAGCCGGTCTTGATGCCGATCGCGCCGATGGCGAAGGGCAACTCGTTGTAGTTGTTCCAGTACTTCCCGGTCGGATCCGTCCAGCTGGCCGCGCTGGTGATGGCCACCATGGCCGGCATCTTCATGGCCGCGTTGCCGAGCTTCACCTGGTCCTCGGCGGTGGAGACGGTGGTCTCCTTCAGACCCGAGGGGTCGGTGTACGTCGTGTTCGCCATGCCGAGTTCCTTGGCGGTGGCGTTCATCTTCTTGACGAACTCCGTCTCGGAGCCGGCGTCCCAGCGGGCCAGCAGGCGCGCGATGTTGTTCGCGGAGGGGATCATGACCGCGGACAGGGCCTGCTTCTCGGTGAGGGAGTCGCCGGCCTTCATGGTGTTGAGCGTGGACTCGCCGGCCTTGTCGTACCCGCCCTCCTTCTCCGCCGTCGGGTCGATCTCGATCTTCGGGCCTTCCTCGCCGGCCTTCAGCGGGTGGTCGCGCAGGATGATGTACGCGGTCATGGTCTTGGCGACCGAGCCGATGGCGACCGGCTTCTGCTCGCCGAAGTGGTCCATCGTGCCGACGCCGTCCACGCCCATCCAGCCCTGGCCCTCGTCGGGCCACGGCAGCTTCACCTGGTCGCCTTGGAAGGTGTAGGTGTCCTCGGCGGTCAGCGCGAAGGTGGGATCGGGCAGCGGGCGCACGGCCTGCACGACCGCAAAGACGATCAGCAGGAGGACGACCAGCGGAGTCCAGATCTTGACGCGGCGCACCGTGGTGCGCAGCGGGGTCTCCGGGGGCGGCGGAGTGTTCGTCAGCTCGGCCAGCAGGTCCAGCGGCGGCTTGGGGGGCAGCGGCTGCTGGGTGGTGCGCTCGGGACCGACCTGCGGAACGGCGGCCGTGGCGTCCGCGGGTACGGGCTTGGACGTGGACGTTTCCGGCTGCGCGGGCCGCGGCTTGCGGGGCTGCTGGGGGTCGAGCGGCTTGAGCGCGACGAACTTGCTGGTCCGCTCCGCTTCGGACTCGGGCGCCCGCTTCTTGTCGCCGCCCAGCTTGAGCATGGTCGTGGGCTGGTCGACCTGGGGCTTGGCGGCGCCGCCGATCTTCAGCATGGTGGTGGGCTGGTCCACGGGCGGCTTCTCGTCCGGGGCCACCGCCTCCGAGCCGCCGTCACCGGCTTCGGGGTCGTCGTCCTCCGCGGCCTCATCGGCTTCGGCACGCTTGCCGTCGCCGGAGCCCTTGCCGTGGCCGTCGCGCTCGGCGCCGTCGGCGCCGTCGGGCCCCTCGGCGTCAGCCTCGGGCTCAACGCCGCCCTTCGTACGCTCGGCAGCCTCAGGCGCGGCCTCGGCCTTGGACCGCTTGGCCTCGTCGGCCTCGTCGGCGGCCTCCGCGTCGGAAGCGACCGCGGCGTCCTCGGGCCCCTCGGCATCGGCCTCCGGCGCGACCCCGGCCTTCCCACGTCCGGCGCTGTCGGCGTCCTCCGCATCCTCCGCGGCCTCCGCCTCGGAAGCGCCCACCGCAGCGTCGGCGGCGGCCTCGCGCTCAGCCCCGGCCTTCCCACGCGCGGTGTCCTCGGGCGCCTCGGCGTCGGCCTCCGGCGCGACCCCGGCCTTCGTAGGCTCGGCGTCGTCGGCGTCCTCGCCCTCGGCGTCCTGCGGGTCGGAAGCGACCGCGGCCTCGTCGGCGGTCCCGGACTCGGGCCGGGCCTTCCCGCTCGCGGGAACCTCCCCCTCAGAGGCGTCCTTTGAGGCCTCAGCGTCGGCCTCGGTGTCGACCTCGCTCCCGGACGCGGCCCCCGCGTCCTTCGCGCCCGTCCCGCCGCCGGAGGCGTTCCCGGTGTCCGCGCGCTCGTCGTCGTCCCCGGAGTCCACCCACGCGGCCACCGCCGCACGCAGGCGCGCGTCACCCGACGCGCCGGCCCCGCCACCGTCGGCGGCGGCCTCCGCGGCAGCGCTCGCGCTGTCGTCCGCGTCGTCGGCGGCGTCGGTGTCGTCGGCGGCGTCGGTCTTCGCCGCCGTCTTCACGTCCCGCGTCGAAAGCACCCGAGTGGCCGTATCGACCCCGCCGCGCCCCTCGGAGCCACCGGCCGGGCCCGGTTCACGGGACTCCGCCGACTCCCCGGACTCCCCCGTCAGCGCGAGCCGCGGGTCGCGGGCCTCGTTCCTGGACTCGGGAACCGGACCCGCGCTCCCCGACGTCTTCCGTGCCGACGACTCGCGCTGCTTCGACCTGTCGGGGGACTCGCCCGCCACCGATGCCTCCTCATGTGCCGCACGCCCAACGTGCCGCTACCGAACCGTGAATCACGATCTGAACCGCCACCCGGACGACGCAGCCGAACCCTTGGCCGTACCGCTGTCCGAACCATGTACCAGTGTCCTGTGTACGGACCAAACCCATGCGGTAGACGAGAACGACATACCTACCGGTTCCCTTACGAACCGGTCACGCACCCTCGACAGACCAATGTGAGAGGGGTCACCCTGTCATTCATCCACGCGGGGAGGCATGGATGGGCAGGAGCCGCAGAACACTTCCGGAGGAGCTTCTGCTGCTGGCACTGGACCCGGCCACGGGTACCACTGCGCAGCCGCAGTCGCTCGACCTCGGTCTGGCCGGAGCACAGCTAGTGGAGCTGGCGCTGGCCGGACGGATAGCCCCAGACGGGGATCGTATCGCCGTGGTGGTGCCACGGCCGACAGGAGATCCAACTCTGGACTGCGCGTTGGAGTTGCTGCGAAGGCGCGGCGCTCCGGTACGGGCCGTCCACTGGATCGGCGGGCCGCGTCTCGGGCTCCGCCAGACCTACCTCTCGCATCTGGAGCGGTGCGGCATGGTGCACGCCGTGGCCGGCCAGATGTGCGGGGTGCTGCCGACGACTCGCTACCAGGCGACGGACACCGCCATCAGCCGGGAGATCAGGGCCCGGCTGGACTCGGCGATCCGCACCGGCGTACCGCCGGACCCGAGGACGGCGGCGCTCGCCGCGCTGGCGCACGCGGTCGGCCTCGGCAAGCACCTGTACCCCGGCAACGAGGGGCGGTCGTCACGGTCCCGGCTCAGGGACCTGATCCGGCACGACCCCATGGGCGGCCTCGTGGCGCACGCCGTGATGGACGTCCAGAACGGCGTGGCGGCGCAACCACGCCGCAGCGCGGCCTCGGCCGGCCGCCAGAGCGGGGCGGGCACCAGGCCCGCGGCGGAACCCGCTCGCGGCGTGCCGATGCAGCCACGCCACGGCTCCATGGCCCGTGCCGTGGCCCACTGAGCCGAACCGTTCGGAACGCCGCACCGTACAGAACAACGCCGCACCACAGTCCCCAGCCCCGGAGCGACGGTCCGGGAGCCGCAGGATCGGGCGGCGGGAACGTACACCTCGTACGCGTCCCGCCGCCCATTCGGCCTTGTTCCGGAACGGATCACGTGCCCGAACTGGCGTGTACCCGCTGCATATCCGGCGTTTCCCAGCGGTAGTAAGCACCTTGGTGGCAGTCTGCTCAGCAGCAGATACGCAAAGTAGAGGCATGCGGCCGGAGGTGCACGTCCCGTGGCGTCCAATGTCAATCCCACTGTCAGGCGGCGCCGGCTGGGCCAGGAGTTGCGCAGGCTGCGCGAACTCAAGGGCATGACGGCCGAGGAGGTGGCCGAGCGGCTGCTGGTGTCGCAGTCGAAGATCAGCCGCCTGGAGAACGGCCGGCGCAGCATCAGCCAGCGCGACGTGCGCGATCTGTGCGGGGTCTACGAGGTGGAGGACCACCGGATCGTCGACTCGCTGATGCAGATGGCCAAGGACTCGCGCCAGCAGGGCTGGTGGCACTCCTTCGGCGACATCCCCTACAGCGTCTACATCGGCCTGGAGACGGACGCGGCGAGCCTGCGGATCTACGACCCCCAGGTCGTTCCGGGGCTGCTTCAGACCCGCCAGTACGCGGAGGCGCTGATCTCCGGTGCCCTGCCGGAGACGGCGCCCGCCGACATCGAGAAGCGGGTGCAGGTCAGGATGCGCCGGCAGGAACGAATCTCCGCCGCCGACAACCCGTTGCGGCTGTGGACGGTCCTGGACGAGGCCGCCCTGCGCCGGGTCGTCGGCAGCCCCGCCCTGATGCGGGAGCAGTTGGAGCACCTGGTCGAGCAGTCCCAAATGCCGCACGTGACCGTGCAGGTCATCCCCTTCGACATGGGCGCGCACCCGGGCCTCAACGGCCAGTACGCGATCCTCGAGTTCCCGGACACGGCGGACTCCAGCGTCGTCTACATCGAGGGCGTCACCAGCGACCTGTATCTGGAGAAGGCGAACGACGTCCAGAAGTACAGCGTGATGTACGAACATCTGCGGGCGCAGGCCCTGAACGTGGAGCAGTCACGTCAGTTCATCGCGAATATCGCCAAGGAGCACGCACACTGAGCGCCGCGGCTTGAAGGTGCCGCACCGTACACCTTTGCCAAGCCAAGGCGGAAGACTCCGTTGGAATATGCCATCCGTAAGGATGAATCGTCGCTTCGGACTTGGAGCGCGGCGGGTAGCGTCGATCACGCCATCGATCACAACGTTGGCGCAAACCACTCCACTCGCAATCCGGAGCAGAAATGGCAATTCGTCAGGGCGTCACGGAGACGTGGACCAAGTCCTCGTACTCCACGGGCAACGGCGCGTGCGTCGAAGTCAAGTCACCGGTGGTCGCGGCCATGGCGGTCCGGGACTCCAAGGTCCCCACGGGCCCGGTGCTCGGCTTCCGCGCCGACACGTGGAACGCCTTCGTGACGTCAATCAAGGCTTGAGAAGACGACACCACTGCACGACAACCGCAACAAGCGCCAATTGATGAGCCCTCTCGACGAGTTCGCCGTCCTTGCCGAGGGGGCTCCGCTTGTGCCCGGACCCATCCGATCCGCTTTCATGTACGTGAACTACGGCCAGTAAGTGGAACATCTTTGCCTGCTCTTGACCTGACGCTTCCTTGTCGTGCTCACGCCACCGACTCACGATGAGCCTGGAAAGGAGCCCATGAACCCATGAACAGTCTCGACTGGGCCGTACTCATCGGCTACTTCGGTGTCATGGTGGCCATCGGCGTCTGGTCCCACCGGCACGTCGACGACGTCAGCGACTTCTTCACCGCGGGCGGCAAGATGCCCTGGTGGCTGTCGGGCATCTCGCACCACATGTCGGGCTACAGCGCGGTGATGTTCACCGGGTACGCGGGCATCGCCTACACCTACGGTGTCACGTCCTTCGTCACCTGGTCCTTCCCCATCGCGCTCGGCATCGCCATCGGGTCGCGGCTGTTCGCCCCGCGGATCAACCGGCTGCGGTCCCGGCTGCACGTCGCCTCACCGCTCGAATACCTGAAGAACCGCTACAACCTTCCCACCCAGCAGGCCCTCGCCTGGTCCGGGATGCTGCTGAAGGTCGTGGACGTGGCCTCCAAGTGGGCCGCCATCGCCACCCTGCTGTCCGTGTTCACAGGCATGTCCCTCAACCACGGCATCCTGATCACCGGCGTGATCACCGCCGTGTACTGCACCATCGGCGGTCTGTGGGCCGACGCCCTCACAGAACTGGGCCAGTTCGTCATCCAGCTCCTGGCCGGCATCACCATGTTCGTGGCCGTGGTCGCCGAACTCGGCCCGCACGGCGGCTTCTTCGGCGTCTGGGACGAACCGGCGCTGCACGGCCACGCCAAGCCGCTGGTCGGCCCGTACGGGACGGTGTTCCTGCTCGCGTTCCTCTTCATCAAGCTGTTCGAGTACAACGGCGGGATGCTCAACCAGGCGCAGCGGTACATGGCCACCGCGTCCGCCCGTGAGGCCACCCGCTCCGCGCGGCTCTCCGCCGTCCTGTGGCTGGTCTGGCCGCTCGTCCTGTTCTTCCCGATGTGGATGTCGCCGCTGCTGGTCCACGCGCAGAAGCCGGACGGCTCCGACTCCTACGCCCTGATGACCGAGCAGTTGCTGCCGCACGGCCTGCTGGGCCTGGTGATCGTCGGCTTCTTCTCGCACACGATGGCCATGTGCTCCTCCGACGCCAACGCCATCGCGGCCGTCTTCACCCGGGACATCGCGCCCGTCGTCTCCGCACGGGCACGGGCCTGGAACCAGCGCAGCGGGCTGGTCGCCGCCCGGCTGACGACGGTGGTCTTCCTCGCGCTGTCCATGGCGGTGGCCACCCAGGTCAACTCGCCGACGTTCAAGGACATCATCACCGTCGTCATCAAGTGGGTCGCCGGTCTCATGGGACCGATCGCCATCCCGATGATGCTGGGTCTGCTCCGCCCGTTCCGCCGCTCCGGTCCGACCGCGGCGCTCACCAGCTGGGCGGCCGGGCTGCTGGCCTTCTGGCTGGTGAACTACCCGATCAACTGGAACGTCGACGGCGGCGTGCCGTTGCAGTACCAGGTGTCGGTGCCGCTCGCGGTCTCGCTGGTCCTCTACGTCGGCATCGGATTCGTCAAGCCGGAGGACACACCGGAACGGCTCGCGGTCATCGAGAAGGTCAACACGGACGGGGACGGCGACCTGGCGGCCGCGGTACCGGCCCCGGCGGGCGCGAGCGACGACGTGGTGGGGAAGCAGCCGTAGCGGCGCGCGGCCCGCTCGGCTACCGGGCCCCGCGCGGATAGCGTGCCAGCCACCCCGGGGAGGACCCGGTGGGCCCGTGCAGCGCGGGCCCCTGGGTCATCTCCATCGCGAAGTCGTCCGCCAGGACCAGCAGAGTGGGACGGCCCTCCAGCTCGGCCAGCCAGCCCGGCGGGAGGGCCGTCTCTCCGTGCAGGGCGCCGAGCAGCCCGCCGGTGAGGGCACCGGCCGCGCCGGAGGACCCGCTGAGGTTCACCGCCAGGCACAGCCCGTGGCGTACGTCCTCGCTCACCAGCGCGCAGTACACGGACACGGCGAGCAGCCCCGCCGCCGTCCCCTCCCCCGCCAGTTCCTCCACCCGGTCCGGGGTCGGCAGGCCCTGCCGTACCGCGCCCAGCGCGTGCTGGAGGGCGTCCGACACCGGCTGGTGGCCGGGGCGCGCGGCGAGCAGCGCCAGCGACTTCTGCACGGCGCCGTCGAGACCGTCACCGCGGGCGAGGGCGTGCACGATCACGGCATAGGCGCCGGCGGCGAGGCAGGCGGTGGGGTGCCCGTGGGTCTGCGCCGCGCACTCCACGGCGAGCTGCACGACGAGCTGCGGCTCCCAGCCGACGAGAAGCCCGAAGGGCGCCGACCGGGCGACCGCCTCCGGACCGGCCTCGGCGGGGTTCTTGGGCGCCTCCAGGGTGCCCATGGTGTCGTCCCCGAACCCGACCAGCAGTGGTCGGCTGGGGCTGCGCCGGGCGTACAGCCACTCCTCGCGGGCCAGCCAGCCGTCGTCCTCGCGCCGCTCGTCGGGCCCCCAGTCCCGCTGGGTGGCGGCCCACCGCAGGTACGCGCGGTGCACATCGGTGGGCGGATGCCAGGCCCCGGTGTCGCGGCGGACGTGCGCGCGGATGAGCCCGTCGAGGGAGAACAGGGTGAGCTGCGTGAAGTGCGTGACGGCTCCGCGGCGGCCGTGGGCGGGCACGAGTTCGCGGATCCCCTCGGGTCCGTGGGCCTCCCTGATCGCCCCGAGGGCCAGGGAGTCCACCGGCGCGCCGAGGGCATCCCCCACGGCCACCCCGAGCAACGTCCCCCGCACCCGACTCCGGAAGTCCTGCTGCTCGCCACGCCCCCAGACGACCCCGGACGTCGCACCCACGCTGAGACCTCCCGCCGTTACCCGTCCGTACGGCCCTCAGTTCAGCACTGTATTCGAACGGGAATGGTCTGTTCAGGGAATGGACTGGTGAGGGAGGTGTGGTGAAAGTGATCTGAAAGGGTCAGAGTCAGTCGACCACCTGTGGGTCACGGAAGTAGTAGACGACCGTCACCCCCATGCCCGGCGTATGGGTGTACACGACTGTGATCGCCTCGGCCGAGTCACGGGCGAGAGGTGTCGTGTACGTGTATTCCACGGATGGAGGCCGCCAGCCGGGGATCTCGCGGCCTACCCCCGGGTCGCGGCCGATGGCCGCGAGCGCCTCCCGGACGACTTCCCGCTCCCCCTCCGTCAGGTTGCCGAACGCCTTCCTGGCGAGTTCAGCCTCCTCCAACGGGACTTCCTTCACGTGCCGTTTCCTCCGGCTCGAGCGTCCTCAAGAGCCGCCATGACCTCGGGCGAGTTCCTGATCAAGATCCGGTGCCGGTAGGCCCGGACAACAGCTGCGGCACCTTCGAAGTCGTTGGTCGGAGAAGCTCCTATGGCGGCCGCCAGCTCTTCCTCGAACCGCTCCCGGTCACCCGGGAATCCGTAGCGACCAAGGGCACTGCGCAGGTCGTCCACAGTGCGGATCTCCGGGAGGGGCATCGCTCCCCAGCCATGCTCGGGCTGTGCGCTCATCGTCCGCTCCTGTTGAAAGGGCATCGCTCTGCCTCCCAGTATTGCGCCGCGACGCACGAGTAGGCACAGCACCGTCACAGACCGGCCTCCGTCTCGGCCGTCTTCCAAATCGAGCGGATCTCGGCGACGGCCGGCGCCGCGTCCAGCTTTCCCATACCCACGATCCGTTCCAGCTCTCGCAGCCGGGCAGCGCGCTGCGGGTGCCGTTCGACGGCAACAAACACCGCCCAGGAATGCACGAAGGCCCTCAGCGGCGCGAGGCTCTGTGTGCGCTGAGCGTTCGTCGCTGCCTCGAACAGGTGTTGGGTGAGAGCAGGAATACGGCTCGGGGCGATGCGCGCGACCGCTGCCCGCAGAGCATCCGGAGCAGGTTCGGGCATGGGCGTCAGGCTGCTTGTCATCCGGCTCATCTCCGGGTCTCCCTACGCGGCCGCTGTGGACGGGCGGCAGTCTCTGCAGCGGCCTGGTTCTGGGGACCTGAACGCTCTCTCACAGCCGTCGCAGGTCTGGAGCGGGGCCGGGCGGAGGGCGGTCGCGGGGGTCGGTGAGGCAGCGGGCAGGGGCGGCGGCAGGAGGGAGGCGAGGCGGTGGGCCAGGAACGCCGCCGGGTGCTTGATCGGGTCCTGGGGCAGGCCCGCCGTGAGCGTTCGCGTCACGGCCGTGGGCGGTACGCCCCGCTCCAGCCACTCGGAGACCGCCGGTACCAGCCGGTGTACGTCCCGTTCGGTGAGGAGCAGGCGGGAGTCGTGGGCGCGGAGGCCGGCGAGCAGGTCGTTCGCCGTGCGGGGTGCGGGCGGGGCCGAGGCGGCGGGGGGCCTGGGCGGGGCGGCCGGGCGGTCGGGCTCGGCGGTCCGGGCGGCTTCGGCGCGTCGCGGCTTGTTGTACGAGGTCGTGCGGGTCGTCACTCGGCCCGATTGAAGACGCTCCTTGGTGCGTGAAAGGTAGCCGTGTTCCTCCAGCTCCCGCAGGGCCGCGGCGATCCGGATCTCCCCCTCGGGGAACTTCCCGGCCAGCGTCTTGATGCCGATGGGGGTGCCCTTCGGCAGCGACTGGATGTGCACCGCGAGACCGATCGCCGTCAGGGACAACTCGGCGTGCTGGGCCAGATGGTTGCCGACCACCGTGAAGTTCTCGTGGTGGGGTTCGTTCGCATGGATGACGCCGCCGGAATGGCCGGACTTGGCGCGTACGGGCGCGTTAGGGTGCTTGCTAGTCATCGGGAAGCGTCTTCTTCCTCGGTGATCAGGCCCTCGCAGTGGGATGGCAGTCCCGGCGAGGGCCGATGCATGTGGGCGGTTGGTGGGACAGACGCTGCACCACGATCACCTCGCCACGCCAGCCGAGTGGGGCATATTCACTCCGCCGGGTGATCGACGGGGGCGGTGGGGGCGGGTTCGGTTCTTTCCCCGGTTCCTTGGTCTTTGGTGTCGGGCGCCGCCGGGTCACCGATCGCCGCGACGCGGTGCGAGTTCGGCCCAGACCGTCTTGCCGTGGGCGGGTGCCTCGTTGACGCCCCAGCGGTCGGCGAGCGCGGCCACGAGCAACAGACCACGCCCCGACTCCGCATCCGCCGCCACCGGGTCCGCGATCCTCGGGAGCCGGTCGCCGCGCGCGTCGGTCACCTCGATACGCAGGACGCCGTCCCCGTGCAGCCTCATCGCCAGCCGGAAGTCCCGTCCCCTGACCCGTCCATGGAACGCCGCGTTCGCCGCCAGCTCCGCCACGATCTGCACCGCGTCCGTCAAGCTCACTCCCCAGTCGTCCAGTTGGCGTTCGGCCAGCAGGCGGGCCAGGCGCGCGCCTCTGCGCGTCGCGGAGAGCTGCACGGCGAAGTGGGCCAACGGAGCAGCGATCGGGAGGGGGAATTTCTTACTCATGTCACCCAGAGTCGTCATCTGTCCCTAGGCTGAACAGCCATCATCGCGGTACGCAACGTGACTGTACGAACGCGCGGCGGAGTCGTCCGGCTCGTACGTCGGGAGGGGATGACATGGAGGACGAAGAGGCCGAGGCCGTACTCAGGACGGTCGGCCGGCAGATCAAGATGTGGCGCGAAGCCGCCGGGCTCAAGCAGGGCGAACTCGGCGCCGCCATCGGGTACGGCGACGAGATGGTCTCCTCGGTCGAACGCGGACGCCGCATCCCCAAGCCCGACTTCCTCGACAAGGCCGACGAGGTGCTCGGCGCGGGCGGGAAGCTGTCCGTGATGAAGGCGGATGTGGAGCGGGCCCGGTACCCGAAGAAGGTACGGGACTTGGCGAAGCTGGAGGGCGAGGCCGTCGAGTTGGGGGCGTACGACAATCAGCAGATCCACGGTCTGTTGCAGACTCCGGCGTACGCCCAGGCGCTGTACGCGATGCGTCGTCCCGCGTACACCGAGGACGAGATCGAGCGCCACGTCGCCGCGCGTATGGCCCGCAAGGCCGTGTTCGAGCGAGTGCCCCGGCCACTCATCACCTTTGTCCAGGAGGAGGTGACGCTGCGGCGGCCGATCGGCGGCAGAATGGTTCTGCGAGAGCAGCTCGAACGTCTTCTGGAAATTGGGCAGTTGCGGCACGTCTCGGTCCAAGTGATGCCCACGGACCGTGAGGACCACGCGGGCATGGCGGGACCGCTGCGGCTCCTGAAGCTCCGAGACGGCAAGACGCTGGGGCACTGGGAGGCCCAGCTGCACAGCCGGGTGATCAGCGACCCTAGAGAGGCCCAGATCCTCGACATGCGCTATGGAATGATCCGTGCCCAGGCCCTCTCGCCTCGGGAGTCGCTGTCCTTCATCGAGAAGATTCTGGGAGAAGTGACATGACCACCACGCTCAACTGGTTCAAGAGCAGCTACAGCAGCAACGACGGCCCCGATTGTGTCGAGGTCGCCATAGCCGCCCCCGCACCCTCCCCCACCACCGTCCACGTCCGTGACTCCAAGGACCGGGACGGTGCGCGGCTCGCGTTCGGGGGCGCGTCCTGGAGCGCGTTCGTCGAGGGTGTCGCTATTTGACGACCTCGACCCTCGTCCCCTTCTCCGCGAAGGTCCACAGGGCCGAGCCGTCGGGCTTGCCCATGCGGATGCCGCCCGTCTTGGCGTCGGCGGCGGCCGGCGGGGGTGAGGCGCCGTCCACGGCGTTGCTGAAGGCGATGAAGACGCCGGACTTGCCCGCGAAGTACATGATGTGCTCGATCTGCACGCCGTCCGAGCCGGTCGTCGCGGGAACGCGCTGGGAGATCGCGTAGGCGCCCGGGTCGGGGCTCACCGTGCCCGGCCACACCGGGAAGGTGAGGGTGGGTTTGTCGCTCTCGTCGACCAGCCACACCCGCTTCTGGGCGAGGGCGTAGACGATCCGGCGGCCCACGCCCGAGTCGGCCGGGACGGCCGGCGGGGCCGGGGGCTTGGGCTTGACGGAGGGGCTGGCGCTTGCCGAGGGGGCGGGTCGTCGGTGGGCCGTCGCGGCCGTGGGGTGGGGGCCCTGGTCGGCCTTCACCGCCAGTACGGCCACTGCCGCGACCGCTCCCACGGTCAGGCCGCTGACCCAGGCCCACGAAGGTATTCGGGCCGCCATGGGCACGCATCTCCTCGGTGCTACTCGACCCCTCCGACGGGGGTCGGATCATCGTACTGTGAGCTGCGTCTGCCTCGGTTCAGTCCAGGACGGGCAGCAGGTCCGGCAGGTGGCCGTCCGACACTGCCGCAGCCCGCCGCCGTTCCTCCGGGACCTCGCCGTAGAGCGTGGTCCTCGGCTTCGCCGGGCGTCCGGCCGCTTCCGCCACCGCGACCAGGTCCTTGACGGACTTGTACGAGCCGTAGGAGGAGCCGGCCATGCGGGAGATCGTCTCCTCCATCAGCGTGCCGCCGAGGTCGTTGGCGCCGGAGCGGAGCATTTCGGCGGCGCCCGCCTCGCCCAGCTTCACCCAGCTGGTCTGGATGTTGGGGATCCAGGGGTGCAGGAGGAGGCGCGCCATCGCCGTCACCGCCCGGTTGTCCCGTACGGAGGGGCCGGGCCTGGCGATGCCCGCCAGGTACACCGGGGCGTTGGTGTGGATGAAGGGGAGCGTGACGAACTCCGTGAAGCCGCCGGTCCGCTGCTGGATGCGGGCCAGGGTGCGCAAGTGGCCGAGCCAGTGGCGGGGTTGGTCCACGTGGCCGTACATCATCGTCGACGAGGAGCGGATGCCCAGTTCGTGGGCCGTCGTCACGACCTCGATCCAGGTGGCCGTGGGCAGCTTGCCCTTGGTCAGGATCCAGCGGACCTCGTCGTCGAGGATCTCCGCCGCCGTCCCGGGGATGCTGTCCAGGCCCGCCGCCCTGGCCTCGGTCAGCCACTCGCGGATGGACATGCCGGTGCGGGTGGCGCCGTTGACGACCTCCATCGGGGAGAAGGCGTGCACGTGCATGCCGGGGACGCGTTCCTTCACCGCCCGCGCGATGTCGAAGTAGGCCGTGCCCGGCAGGTCGGGGTGGATGCCGCCCTGCATGCAGACCTCCACCGCGCCCACGTCCCAGGCCTGCTGGGCCCGGTCGGCGACCTGGTCCAGGGACAGGGTGTAGGCGTCCGCGTCCGTGCGGCGCTGGGCGAACGCGCAGAAACGGCAGCCGGTGTAGCAGACGTTGGTGAAGTTGATGTTCCGCGTCACGATGTACGTGACGTCCTCGCCCACCACCGACTTGCGGACGTCGTCAGCGATCCGGCAGAGCGCGTCCAGGGCCGGGCCGTCCGCGTGCAGCAGCGCCAGGGCCTCGTCGTCGGTCAGCTTCGCCGGGTCGTCGGCGGCCGTGCGCAGGGCCTGCCGTACGTCCGTGTCGACGCGCTCGGGTGCCATGCCGGGGGCGGCCGCCTCGCGCAGGGCGCCCCAGTCGCCGTACACCTCGTCGAAGTCGCCGCGGCGGTCGGCGGTGCGGCCGTCGGTGTCGATGGTGCGGTGCAGGTCGGTGCGGCCGGTGGCGGTGAAGGCCTCGTCGGGCTCCTGCCAGGGGCGGCCCTCGGCCACCGCGTCCGGGCGGGCCAGGCCCGTCTCGGGGTCGGCCAGGGCGCGGACGTGCGGCAGCAGCCGCGGGTCGAGCCAGGGCTCGCCGCGGGTGACGAACTCCGGGTAGACGCAGAGCCGTTCGCGCAGTTCGAAGCCCGCCGCAGCCGCCTTCTCGGCGAGTTGCTCGATCCGGGGCCAGGGGCGCTCGGGGTTGACGTGGTCGATGGTGAGCGGGGAGACGCCGCCCCAGTCGTCGATTCCGGCGCCGATGAGCCGTTCGTACTCCGCGTCCACCAGGTTGGGCGGTGCCTGGAGGCAGGCGGACGGGCCCATGATGTGCCGGGCGACGGCCACCGTGGCGACCAGCTCGTCGAGTTCGGCGTCGGGCATGCCGCGCATGGCCGTGTCCGGCTTGGCGCGGAAGTTCTGGATGATCAGTTCCTGGAGGCCGTGGTGGGCGCGGGCGACCCTGCGCAGCGCGAACAGGGACTCCGCGCGCTCCTCGTAGGTCTCGCCGATGCCGATCAGGATGCCGGAGGTGAAGGGGACGGAGGAACGGCCGGCGTCCTCCAGCACCCGCAGCCGTACGGCCGGTTCCTTGTCCGGGGAGCCGTGGTGCGGGCCGCCCGGCTCGGACCACAGCCGCCGCGCGGTCGTCTCCAGCATCATGCCCATCGACGGGGCGACGGGCTTGAGACGCTGGAAGTCCGTCCAGGTCATGACGCCCGGGTTGAGGTGCGGCAGCAGGCCGGTCTCCTCCAGGATGCGGATGGAGACGGCCCGTACGTAGGCGATGGTGTCGTCGTAGCCGTGCGCGTCGAGCCACTCGCGCGCTTCCGGCCAGCGGTCCTCCGGCTTGTCGCCGAGGGTGATCAGGGCTTCCTTGCAGCCGAGTTCGGCTCCTCGGCGGGCGATGTCGAGGACCTCGTCGGGGGACATGAACATCCCGTGCCCGGCGCGGCGCAGCTTGCCGGGCACGGTGACGAACGTGCAGTAGTGGCACTTGTCCCGGCACAGCCGGGTCAGCGGGATGAAGACGCTCTTGGAGTAGGTGATGACGCCGGGACGGCCGGCGGCCTCGAGACCGGCGTCCCGCACCCGGGCCGCGGAGGCGGCGAGGTCCCGGAGGTGCTCGCCCCGGGCCTGGAGCAGCACCGCCGCCTCGGTGACGTCGAGCGCGACCCCGTCCCTGGCGCGTTTGAGGGCGCGACGCAGGGAGGTCTCGGTGGGGCCGGTTCCGGAGGTCGCGGAAGTCGTCATCCTTCGAGCATACGGTCGCGGTCACCAGGGCCGATCAAGGAAGGACCGGCCGGCGGCGCCGGTGGTCCGGCGGTGGACCCGGACGGCGCACTCAGGTCGTGACGGCCGCCTCCGCGGCGCCCAGTGCTGTGACCGGAAAGGTTTGCCGGGAAGCTCGCAGCGTCCGGTGCTGGGGGCACCTCCCACGCCGTTCAGGCAGTGGGGGAGCATCGCAAGGCGGAGCATGACCCGCGTGCTGGACGTACTCGGGTGATGCGACAACGCGGCTGGGGGTCCCCCTGCTCGAAGAGCTTGGGGGAGCCGTGCCGGGCGTCGCGAGCCGGTGAACCTTTCCGGTCACAGCACTAGGTTGGGAGGCGTGACCTTCGCGAGCGGCGCCGGGGACGGGGACGGCGGGCGGGAGACCCGGACGATCCGGGGCACGCTGCCGCCGGGCGCCCCCGACTACGTGTACGTTCCCGTCGAGGTCCCGGCCGGGGTGCGGGAGATCAAGGTCTCGTACACCTACGACAGGCCGGCCGTTCCCGCCGGCACCCCCGGCAACGCGCTGGACATCGGCATCTTCGACCAGCACGGCACCGAACCGGGCGGCCGGGGCTTTCGCGGCTGGTCGGGCGGGGCGCGCACGGAGTTCTTCATCCGCGCGGACGACGCGACACCGGGCTACCTCGCGGGGCCGGTCGACGCCGGTGTCTGGCACATCGCGCTCGGGCCCTACACGGTCGCGCCGCAGGGCCTGTCGTACACGCTCGACGTCACCCTGACGCACGGCGCCCCGGGCACGGCCGTACGGCCGGTGTACCCGCCGCAGTGGGCGAGGGGACGGGGGCGGGCCTGGTACCGGGGGGACTGCCACCTGCACTCCTGGTACTCCGACGGCCGCCGCACCCCCGCCGAGATCGCGGCGCGGGCCAGGGCGGCCGGGCTGGACTTCATCAACAGCTCGGACCACAACACGCACGCCTCGCACCCGCACTGGGCGGACCATGCGGGCGACGACCTGCTGATCATGCTGGGCGAGGAGGTGACGACGAGGAACGGCCACGTCCTGGCCCTCGGCACCGACCCCGGCACCTTCGTCGACTGGCGCTACCGGGCGCGGGAGGGCCGCTTCGGCCGCTTCGCCCGAGAGATCCGCCGCGCGGGCGGCCTGGTCGTGCCCGCCCATCCGCACGCCACCTGTGTCGGCTGCGCCTGGAAGTTCGGCTTCGGCGAGGCGGACGCGGTGGAGGTGTGGAACGGCCCCTTCACGCCGGACGACGAGATGGCGGTGGCCGCGTGGGACGCCACGCTCGTGGCGGTGGCGCGGGAGGACCGGCGCTGGCTGCCCGCGATGGGCAGCAGCGACGCGCACCGGCCGCCGGACGCCGTGGGCCTGCCCCAGACGGTCGTCCTGGCCGACGACCTCACCCGGGAGGCGATCCAGGACGGCATCCGCGCGGGCCGCTCGTACGTCGCCGAGTCCAGGAACGTGTCGCTCGCCTTCACCGCGACGGGGGCCGGGGGTGAGCGGGCGGGCATCGGGGAGCGGCTGCGGGTGGCCGCGGACACCCCGGTGACGGTCCGCCTGGAGGCCTCCGGTGTGCCGCGCTGCTCGGTCCGCCTCGTGACCGACCAGGGGGTGCTCCTCACCGGCGACCCGTTCCCCGTGTCGGGCTCGGGTGTCGTCGAGTGGCGTACGACCCCGGCGTACACGGCCTATGTGCGCGCGGAGGTGCGTCACGAGACGGCGGTGGGCCCGCTGCCCGGCGTGATGGCGGCGCTCACGAACCCGATCTTCCTGGGGCGTGCGTGACAGACTTGTCCGTATGTCCCGCTACGCCGACATCAAGCGCCGGGCCGTCACGACGTTCCAGCGGCGCGTCGCCAACCCGGTCCTGCGACGACTGCCGCTCCAGACGGTTCTGGAGACCACGGGCCGCACCTCCGGCCTCCCCCGCCGTACACCGGTGGGCGGCCGCCGCGTCGGCGACTCCTTCTGGCTGGTCTCGGAGTTCGGGGAGCGCTCCCAGTACGTCCGCAACATTCGTGCCGACCCCGAGGTCCGGGTACGCATCCGTGGCCGTTGGTACGAGGGCACCGCGTATCCCCTTCCCGACGATGACCCCGTCGCCCGCCTGCGCGGCCTGCCCCGGCTGAACAGTACGGCGGTTCGGGCGCTGGGAACGGATCTGCTGACGGTGCGGGTGGACCTGAGGGAACGCTGAGGCGGTCGGTCGGGCCGGTGCGGCGAGCACCCTTCGGCGCGCGCAGAGAACGTGCGGAGAGGTTGTGTGGGCCTTGTGTCGCGGGAAGTGCGGGGCTGTGATCGCGGTCTCGGGAGCTGACGCATCTGCCGTGAACAAGGCAAACTGGCTCTGATTGTTGACGGTTCGGCAGGGGGCCAGGGGGCAGCAATGGAAGGTGTACCGCGGGTGCCTGAGCAGCGGGGTCCCGCGCGATCGGGGACACTGCGCTTCAGCGTGCTCGGTCCGGTGCGCGCCTGGCGCGGTGAGCAGCCCCTCCCCACCGGATCCCCGCAGCAACGCGCCCTGCTGGCCGCGCTGCTGCTGCGCGAGGGCCGCACCGCGACCGCGGCCGAGCTGATCGACGCGCTGTGGGGCGAGGAGCCGCCGTCGCAGGCGCTGGCGGCGGTGCGGACGTACGCTTCCCGGTTGCGCAAGGCGCTGGACCCCGGGGTGCTGGTCAGCGAGTCCGGCGGATACGCGGTGCGCGGGGCGGGCGAGGGCGCGCTGGACCTGGCCGACGCGCAGGAGCACGCGGCCCGTGCCGACAAGGCCCGGTCGGCCGGGGACCTGTGCCGGGCGCGCGAGTCGCTGCGGCGGGCGCTCGCCCTGTGGGACGGGGAACCGCTGGCCGGCGTGCCCGGTCCGTACGCGGAGGCGCAGCGGGTGCGCCTGGAGGAATGGCGCCTGCAACTCCTCGAGTGCTGCCTGGACATGGACCTCGAACAGGGCTGCCACGCGGAGGCCGTCTCGGAGCTGACCGCGCTGACGGCGGCGCACCCGCTGCGGGAGCGCCTGCGCGAGCTGCTGATGCTGGCGCTGTACCGCAGCGGCCGGCAGGCGGAGGCGCTGGCGGTGTACGCCGACACCAGGCGCCTGCTGGCGGACGAGCTGGGCGTGGACCCCCGCCCCGGACTGCGCGAACTGCAACAGCGCATCCTCCAGGCCGACCCGGCCCTCGCCGAGCCGTCCTCCCCGGTGGCCGAACCGCCGGTGGTCGCGGTGCGTCCCGCGCAACTCCCGGCGACCGTACCGGACTTCACGGGACGCAGTTCCTTCGTGGCCGAGCTGAGCGAGGTGCTGGCGTCGGCCGAGGGACGCGTGATGGCCGTGTCGGCGCTGGCCGGGATCGGCGGCGTGGGCAAGACGACGCTGGCCGTCCACGTGGCCCACCAGGCGCGGGCCGCCTTCCCGGACGGCCAGTTGTACGTGGACCTCCAGGGCGCCGGCGCGAGAGCGGCGGAACCGGAGACGGTTCTCGGCTCCTTCCTGCGCGCCCTCGGCACGGCGGACTCGGCGATCCCGGACTCCCTGGAGGAACGGGCGGCCCTGTACCGGTCGATGCTGGACGGCCGCCGGGTCCTGGTCCTGCTGGACAACGCGCGGGACGCGGCCCAGGTGAGGCCGCTGCTGCCGGGGACGGAGGGCTGCGCGGCCCTGGTGACGTCCCGGGTGCGGATGGTGGACCTGGCGGGCGCGCACCTGGTGGACCTGGACGTGATGAGCCCCGACGAGGCGCTGTCCCTGTTCACGAAGATCGTGGGCGAGGACCGGGTGGCGGGTGAGCGCGAGGCGGCCCTGGACGTGGTCGCCGCGTGCGGATTCCTGCCCCTGGCCATCCGTATCGCGGCGTCCCGGCTGGCGGCGAGGAGGACCTGGACGGTCTCGGTCCTGGCGGCGAAACTCGCGGACGAGCGGCGGCGGTTGGACGAGCTCCAGGCGGGCGACCTGGCGGTGAAGGCGACGTTCGAGCTGGGCTACGGCCAGTTGGAGCCGGCCCAGGCCCGCGCCTTCCGCCTGCTGGGCCTGGCCGACGGCCCGGACATGTCCCTGGAGGCGGCGGCGGCCGTACTGGACCTGTCGGTGGACGACACCGAGGACGTGCTGGAGTCCCTGGTCGACACGTCGCTCCTGGAGTCGGCGGCCCCCGGGCGCTACCGCTTCCACGACCTGGTCCGCCTCTACGCCCGCGCCTGCGCGGAACGCGACGAACACCCGCCGGGCGAACGCGAGGCGGCGATGTCGCGCCTGCTGGACTTCTACCTGGCCACGGCGGCCGGCGTCTACGCGATCGAACGGCCGGGGGACCGGCTGGTGGATCACCTGGAACAAACGGCGTTTCCAGGCCTGCGGTTCAGCGATCGCCATGCGGCACGAGACTGGTTGTACGCGGAGGCCAACTGTCTGTTGGCCTGTGTGAGTCAGTCGGTCGGCAACAGTGGACTGCGCCGAGCCGTCGACCTGCTCTGGGCCGCGAAGGACCTGGCGGAGTCCGGTGCGAACGGCCTCGGCTACGGAGCAGCCGCGACAGCGGCCCGCGAAGCCGCGCAGGCCCGTGATGACGGCCGTGCCGAGGCCAGGGCGCGCATCACGCTGACCGAGGCACATCTGGTGGCCGGTCGCTTCGCGCAAGCCGACGAAGAGGCCAGGCATGCGGCATCGTTGATCGCCGACTTCGACGACGCGGCCCTGAACTGCTGGGTGCCGAATCACTGCGGCGTGATCGCGGTCTATCGGAACCGCCACGACGAAGGCGCCGCCTTCTTGCGGCAGGCCATCACCAACTTCCGCGTGGACGGGAACCTGGCGGGCGAGGCGAGCGCGCTGTGCAACCTCTCCCGGTCACACCTCGCCATGGGAGACACCGCGATCGCCATCGACCTCGCACAGCAGGGCGTCGACATCTACGACCGTCTGGGCCACACGCTGCGCGGTGCGAACGGACGCTACGCTCTCGGGCTCGCTCTGGCGCAGGCCGAGGAACTCGACGAGGCGGCAGAGCAGTTCACCCAAGCGCTCGGCGGATTCCGTGAAAGCCGGCAGCGGCTCTGGGAGGGCATGACGATCTTCCGCCTCGCCGAGGTGGGTCTCGCCAAGAACAGGCCGGCGCAGGCCGCGGCCCTCGCAGAGCAGTCCCTTGCCATGCTGCGGGGAATCGGTGGCGACTGGCGCCGCGGCAACGTGCTGACCCTGCTGGGAAAGGCGCTTCACCAGGTCGACCAGGTCGACCGTGCCAAAGCCTGCTGGCACGACGCGCTGTCGCTCTACGAGGCACTGGGGGCTGCCGAGGCGGCCGACGTCCAGGAACTGCTTCTTCCCACGCGTGCTGCCCAAAGCGTCCGTTGAGGCGTTCATCGTTTGTTTATGCCCTTACGGCACTCTCGTCCTATCAAGCCGTCGCGTCGGGGGGCAGACGGCTCGAATCGGGCCCGCCACTAGGGTGAGCGGTCCCTACCAGTCCGTCCGGCGGCCCTCGGGGGAGTCGCCGGACGGGCCTCACGACCACAGAGCCACAGGAGTTGAACAACGATGGCGGAAGCGAAGAAGTCCGACGGCACCGTCAAGCCGCTCGACACCCACATCACCGACGCCCCGCTGAAGGACGGCACCGTCAAGCCGCTCGACACCCACATCACCGACGCCCCGCTGAAGGGCGACACCGTCAAGCCGCTCGACACCCACATCACCGACGAAAAGGCCTGACGGCCCTAACAAACGGGGGATCGGCCGCGGTGGCACCGAGGGGGTGCCGCCGCGGCCGAAGTCTGTCGGCAGGTTCCTGCCAATCCCTGACGCGAACCTTTCAAGAAGCTCGTGGCCGTCGCTGCCCTGGTCATGGGAGCGACCGTCGCTGCCACGGGCCCGGCAATGGCCGACATGCACGCCACGGTGGTCACCCCCCAGGACAACCACGCCACGGTGGCCCCTCCTCAGGAACAACCACGCCACCTGATCCAGCAGAGCGCATTACCCGGTGGGGCCGAGCTCAAGCTTGGCCCCACTGCCGCACACTTGGCCGGCGGCGGCCGCTCAACTCCGGGGCGAGGCCGTGGGGTCCGCTTCGCAGTGGTCGGCCGAGGACAGGAAGGGTTCGCCGAGGGGTACTTCGGTGGTGGCCTTGCCCTTCGCGGGTACCGGGACCACCGGGGACGAGTTCTTCAGGAGCTGGGTTCCCCCGGTGTTGTAGAAGGTGACCCAGGCCTGGAAGTCGGCCCTGCTGTCGTTGGGGTTGGTGACCTCGACGGTCGCGTACGGCTTCTTCCGCGTCGCACAGCTGATCAGCCTCACCGTGGCGTCCCGCAGGCCACGGCTCCTGCCGGTCCCGCTGGGGGACGTGGGCGTGGAGCGGTAGCCGGGACGGCGGTTGTAGGTGCCGCCGGTGCCACTGGTCCCGCCGTCGTCGTCCGAGTCGCCGTAAGAGCCGCCGTAAGAGCCGCTGGACGAGCCGCCGTACGAGCCGCTGGACGTCGAACTGTCATGGTCCTGGTGCGAGTTGCTGCACCCGCCACCACCACCGCCGCTGTGCCGGCTGCGCCCGTGCCCGTGGCCCTGGGAGAAGCCCGTCAGTGCGAGCACCACCACCGCCGACACCACCGTGAACCTGATCCTGCGCCCCCGCGTCTGCATCCGATCACCCTATCGGCGTAGCGGCGGCCCGCCGGGACTCGCGTGGCAACGGACCCGCACGCGGAGTAGCGTCATCTGCGTGAGCGGTGACGAAAGCATCGCTGACCAGGACCGACGGCCGTCGTCCGAGGCCCTTTCCGTGCATCCCGTACGACGGCCGTCACCACACCGCCCTGGCGCGGATCAGGTGGTGCGGGCGGTGCCCGTGCCCTTCTCCGCGTCCAGGGCGTACACACAGCGGTCCTTGCTGCACGCGTACACGACCCCGTCCCTGACCACCGGGGAGCCGGTGATCTCGCCGCCGGTGGCGAGCTTCCAGCGCAGCCGGCCGTCGTCGGCCTTGAGCGTGTACAGCAGGTGGTCGGTGGAGCCGAAGTGGATACGGCCCTCGGCGACCGCCGGTGAGCCGACGATCTCGCCGCCCGCCTGGAAGCGCCACTTGGGTGTGCCGGTGACCGCGTCCAGGGTGTACAGGCCCCTGCCGCTGCCGACGTGCACGTGCCCGGCGGCGACCAGGACCGGGGTGATGGAGGCGCGGGACTCGGTGGCGATGCGCCAGCGGTCGCGGCCGTCGGTGGCGTCGAGGGCGTAGACGGTGCCGAGGTAGTCGGCGAGGTAGATGCCGCCGCCGCTCACCGCCGGGCCCGGCGCGAAGGCCGGCGGGCACAGGAAGACCGCGGGGGCCTCGAAGTGCCAGCGCACGTGGCCGCTCGCCACGTCGACGGCGAGCACGCGGGTGCCGGCGCAGATGTAGACGTAGCCGTCGGGGGCCGGGGTGACGCGCACCGGTACACCGCCGCAGGAGGCCGCGTCGCCGATCGGGTAGGACCAGCGCTCCTCGCCCGTGCGGGCCTCCAGGGCACGCAGGCGGGCCTCCTGCCAGACGTACACCGTGCCGTCGTGGACGACGGGACCGGCCTCGGGGGACTCGAAGTCGGTCTGGCAGCCGGCGATCTCCCACAGCTTCTGGCCGCCGGCGGCCTCCCAGGCCTGGACGCCTCCGCCACGGGTGCCGGTGACGACGGTGCCGCGGTCGGCCGCGAGGGAGTACACCCAGGAGTCCGTCTGCAAGCGCCACAGGTCGGCGCCCTCACGGGCGTCCAGGGCGAACAGGGTGGGCCCGTCGGAGGCGTGCACCCGGCCGTCGGCGACCGCCATGGACCAGGCCACGTCGCGGGTCTTGAAGCGGCGGCGGCCGGTGGCCACGTCCAGGGCGTGCACCTCGAAGGAGGTGACGTACACGAGGTCGTCGGCGACGGACGGGGTGCCCCAGACGTCGTTGGACATGCGGAAGCGCCACGGCCGCCAGCCGGCCGGGGTCTCCGGCGGCATCGGCGGCACGGCCGGTACGGCGGGGTCGGCGCCGTTGACACCGGGGTGAGGTCTGGACCAGGTGGCGGCCAGGCCCGCCTCGGGCGGGGGCGCCTTGACGGCCGCGGCACGGGCGTCGGCGACGCGCGGCCCGGGACCGATCGGCACCTGGGCGCCGGCCAGCCGCACGGGACCGGAGTCGGGGACGCCCACCGGTGCGGGGCCGGGCGGCGCCGGTACGGCCGGGCTGTGCGAGGGCGGGGGCGGCACGGGGACCCGGCCGCCGCCGCGGGGACCGGGCGCGGCGGGCTGCACGGCCAGGCGGCCGCCGCGGCGGGACTCGATGAGGCCGACGGCCGGCTCGGGCAGCCAGGCGGAGGCCGTACCGCTGTCGTCGGAGCCGGAGCCGAACAGATGGGGGGCGAGCTGGGCCTGGAGGTCGGCCGGCTTGGGCCGGGCGGTCGCCTCCATCTGCATACAGGAGTCGATCAGCGGACGCAGCTCGTCCGGGAGTCCTTCCAGGTCGGGGCCCTCGCGCAGCAGCATGAAGACGGTCTCGACGGGGTTGGCGCCGTGGAAGGGCGGATGCCCGGTGGCGGCGAAGACCAGCATCGAGCCGAGCGAGAAGACATCGCTGGCGCCGGTGACGCTGCGCGAGTCCTTGGCCTGCTCGGGAGACATGTACGCGGGGGTGCCGACGGCGACGTTCGTCATGGTCAGCCGGGTGTTCGAGACCCCGGAGGCGATCCCGAAGTCGATCACCCGCGGCCCGTCCTCGACGACGAGGACGTTGGACGGCTTCAGGTCGCGGTGGACGAGCCCGGCGCCGTGGATGGACTGAAGCGCCTCCGCGACGCCCGCCGCCAGCCAGCGCACCGCCTGGGCCGGGAGCGGACCGCACTCGGTCACTATCTCCTCGAGGGAGGGTGCCGGGACGTAGGCGGTGGCCAGCCACGGCACGGCGGCGCGCGGGTCGGCGTCGACGACCGCGGCCGTGTAGAAGCCGGAGACCGCCCGCGCGGCCTCCACCTCACGTGTGAAGCGGACCCGGAACAGCTGATCCTCGGCCAGCTCGGTCCGGACCGTCTTGATCGCCACGCGCCGGCCGGACGCCGAGCGCGCGAGATAGACCAGCCCCATGCCGCCGGCACCCAGCCGTCCCAGCACTTCGAACGGCCCGATCCGCCGCGGGTCGTGCTGCGTCAGCTGATCCACCACTTGCCTGCCACCTCCCCGTACGAGCCGCGCCACCCACATATGTACGCGACCGAAGTGCAGCGTCTCACCACCGCACCGCCGGGGCGGCACGGACCCTGATTCTTCCTGTCCGGCGCACAGGTTGCGAACCCGGCGACACATCGGGATGTCACCCCGCAAAACCCCCTCTTCCCGGCCGGGGGGCGGAATTCACCTCTCCAGCAGGGCGAAGGACGCCCCCTGATTGTCGGCGACGACGGCGACGTTTCCGTACGACGTCCTGAAGGGCGGCACCTGCACCCGCCCGCCGAGCCGGACCACCGCGCCGAGGGCGGCCTCCGTCCCGGCGACCCGGAAGTGGACGAGGAAGTGCGGCGGCATCTCGGGCGGGAAGACGTCGGAGACGGCGGACCGGCCGAAGTCGGGTTCGGCACCCGGCCCGAACAGGGCGTCGTGGAACAGTCCGCCGTAGAAGACGTTGGCGGCCTCGGTGTCGCGGGCGTACAGCTGGGCCCAGGCGAAGGTGCCCGGCTCGTGGCGTCTGCCGAAGCCCTGGTGGCTGTCCGGCTGCCACAGCCCGAAGACGGCGCCCTCGGGATCGGCGGCGAGGGCGGCCGTGCCCAGGCCGTCGACCCGGGCGGGCGGTGTCACGACCTGCCCGCCGGCGGCCCGGATCCGCTCGGCCAGCGTCCGGACGTCCGGGGTGGCGAAGTACACGGTCCAGACGGTGGGCATACGGCCGTCCGTCTTCGGCGAGAGCGCGGCGACGGGCTCCCCCTCCAGCCGGGCCGGTACGGATCCGCCGTACGTCTCCTCCGCGAAGCTCCACCCGAAGAGCTCACCGTAGAACCGCTTTCCCGCCTCGACGTCGGGAAGCTGCGCGTCCACCCAGCAGGGGATGCCCTCTGTGCTCGCGAATGCCCTGTTTTCGGCCATGTCGCCAAACTAGCCGGGACCCGTGCGACCCGCAGACCAGGCACACCAGCCTCTCTGAGCCCACGCACCCCATTTGCACTCGGCCGAATCGCGCTCCGATCACTGCTCGGTAAGCTGACGACATGACAGGACAAGTGCGTACCGTCGACGGCCGCGTGGCCGGTCGACGTGGGCAGGCGACCCGGCAGAAGCTGCTCGACTGCCTCAGCGAGATGCTCAGCTCCTCCCCCTACCGGGACGTCAAGGTCATCGATGTCGCCAGGAAGGCGGGCACTTCGCCCGCGACCTTCTATCAATACTTCCCCGACGTCGAGGGCGCCGTTCTGGAGATCGCCGATCAAATGGCCGCCGAGGGCGCCGGATTGGCCGAGCTGCTGGAAGGCCGGTCGTGGACCGGCAAGTCCGGCTGGCAGACGGCGCAGGAACTCGTGGACGGTTTTCTCGAGTTCTGGCATCGCAACGACGCCATTCTGCGCGTGATCGATCTCGGCGCCGCCGAGGGCGACAAGCGCTTTTACAAGATCCGTATGAAGATCCTGAACTCCGTGAACAACTCCCTGACGGACTCGGTCACCGAACTCCAGTCCAAGGGCCGGGTCGACAAGGACGTGAATCCGGCCGCGATCGCCGGTTCGCTGGTCGCGATGCTCGCGGCGGTCGCCTCGCACCAGAAAGGTTTCGTCTCGGGGGTGAAACAGGCCGACCTGAAGCCGAACCTGGCGCTCCTGGTCCACCTGGGCATCACCGGCAAGAAGCCGACACGATAGCCCGCGCCCCGGCCTCGGACTCCCTCCAGGCCCCAAGTCCTGTCAGGCAGGCGGCGGTCCACCCAAGTGGACCGCCGCCTGCTGCGTTGGGGGGGAGAACCACGCGGGCCGGGTCCGGAGCGCTCGGGTCTGGAGACGCTCGGGCCTGGAGCCCGGAGGCGGCCGGGTCCAGGGACGGCCGGGTCTGGAGACGGTCGAGGCCAGTGACCGCCGGGCCCGAAGACAGCCCGACCCAGAGACCGCCGGGCCCGAAGACGACCAGACCGGAAGACGACCAGACCCGAGGACGACCAGACCCGAAGACGACCGGGCCCAGCGACGGCGGGGTCCAGAAGCCGTCGGGTCCAGAAGCCGTCGGGTCCAGTGCTGTGACCGGAAAGGTTTGCCGGGAAGCTCGCGGCGTCCGGTGCTGGGGGCACCTCCCACGCCGTTCAGGCAGTGGGGGAGCATCGCAAGGCGGAGCATGACCCGCGTACTGGACGTACTCGGGTGATGCGACAACGCGGCTGGGGGTCCCCCCTGCTCGAAGAGCTTGGGGGAGCCGTGCCGGGCGTCGCGAGCCCGTGAACCTATCCGGTCACAGCACTAGACGTGGTCGAGCCAGATCACGATGCCCGTCAGGTTGTGGAGCACGGCCGCGACGCCCGCGCGGACGGCGGCCGCGCAGCGCCCGGCGGTGAACGACTCCGGGTCGTACGTCGAGGACATGCCGAGCCCCTCGCCCCGGAACGACGCACCCGACCAGTCGACCGCCGTCACGTTGTGGGTGGGTTCGGCCAGCTCCGCGCCGACGACGAGGAACTGCTGCGACAGATGGCTCGCGGTGACCACGGCGAGGGGGTCGACGAGATCGTTGCCCGCGCTGATGACGAGGTCCGGGCCCATGTCGACGGCCCTGCCGATGCCGGGAACTAGGTCGTGAGGGCCGTCCGCGGTCACCGTCCTGAGATCGACGTGCTCGCTCGCGGCCCAGTCCTCGACCGCTGACACCAGGGCCCTGGTCGGACGGTCGTCGCCCGCGGTGAGCAGCACCACGCGGTAGCCCTTCGGCGGGTGCACCCCCTTCCAGGAGCCGGGCCGCGGCGTGACCGTGGCCTCCGGGGTGGGCGGGGCGGAGGGGTCGGTGAACCCCGCGCCGAGCATGCCGACGGCGGTGGGCTTCGCGTGCGGCCGTGACCAGTCGTCGCCGGAGCCGCATCCGGCGACCAGCGCGGCGGCCGCGGCCAGCGTGGCAACGGCCCGAAGCGGGGAGCGCAAGGCGATCGTCCTCCGAGTGATGAGGGGTGCGCCGCCATCCTGCTATCCCGATCGCCACGGGTCGCCTCCGCGAGCGCCGTTGCGGGGCTTGTTTCTCAACGGTTCGCCGACGGGCCGGAGTTTGTTCACCGGTGCCATGCACCGTGCACGGGAAACCTCAAGGAGCCACCATGTCATCACGGATCCGCCGCGCCCTTTTCGGGATCACCGCGGCGGTGATCGCTTTTCTGGGCCTCGGGCAACCGGCCTCCGCCCACGGCTTCTCGTCGGTCGTGTACGTCCACGTCACGAACGGCGACAGCGGCCGCATACGCACGGTGCTGGAGCTGGAGTACGACCTCTACGTCGTGTCCGCCGCCGACGCCGAGCACGACGATCCCCTCTTCCGGGCGGGCACCGCCGCGTTCGAGGCCGGGGACACCGAAGGACAGGCCGCGGCGCTCGACTCCCATGCGGAGTCGGCCGTCAGGTACGTCACCGAACGCTTCTCGGTCGGTACCGGCGGCAAGGCCTGCACACCGTCCCGGGCCGGCGACTTCACGATCGGCCGGCGGGAAGGCGTGCCGTACGCCGCCCTGCCCCTCGAGTGGTCCTGCCCCGGACAGGGCGGCGACCCCGAGGTGCGCAGCACGCTCTTCCCCGACTCCGAGGGCTATGTCCGCGGCACCCGGACGATCGCCACCTACGACCTCGCCGGCCTCTCCGGCAGCGCCGCGCTCGACGCCGACCATCCGTCCTTCTCGATCGGACAGTCGTGGTACGAGCGGTTCTGGGAGTTCTTCCGCCTGGGCGCCGAGCACCTGCTGACCGGTGTCGACCACGTCCTGTTCCTGCTGGCGCTCATCGCCGGATCCCGCCGCCTGCGCGAGATCGTGCTCGCGGCCACGAGTTTCACCCTGGCTCACTCGGTGACGTTCCTGCTCGCCGCCCTCGGCCTGGTGCACGTGCCGGAGCGGATCGTGGAGCCCGTCATCGCGCTGTCGATCGCCGTCGTCGCCGGCTGGCACCTGTGGCGGCTGCCGCGGCGCGGCGACCGGGCCGCCGCCCTTTCCGGCCCGGTGGTTGAGGGCCCGTTGGGCCTGGACCGGGCCGGATGGCTGCGCCTCGGGGTCGTGTTCTGCTTCGGTCTCGTGCACGGCCTGGGTTTCGCGGGAGCGCTGGGGATCGACGAGCCGTGGTCGTGGACCCTGCTGTGGTCCCTGCTGGTGTTCAACGTCGGCATCGAAGCAGTGCAGTTGGGGATCATCGCGATCGTCTTCCCGCTGCTGGCGCTGCTGTACCGCCGTGCGCCGAGGGCGGGCCTCTGGGCGACCGGCGCACTGTGCGCGGGCGTGGCCGGCATGGGCCTGGTGTGGTTCGTGCAGCGGGTGCTCGAAGGCTGAGAACGGCCGAGAACGGCCGGGAGTGGCCGAGAACGGCCCAGGTCTACCGCGAAGTTCAGCTGATCCCAAGATCACATTTGCGATTGATTTACCAAATCCGGAGACCTTGATGGTCTCCATTCCATGCACCTCCGTGCACTAAAGGAACGAATCTGATGATTTCGAGACCCTCCTCGCCGGCTTCCGGGTCGGCGCGGCGCCGCGTGGCCACAGGTGCCGCCGCGGCATTCCTGGGCCTGACCGTGGCCCTCGGCAGCGGCCTGGCCTCCCCCGTCCAGGCAGCCGAGACCAGCACGTTCACCGGCATCATCCTCGGCGTCGGCGCCAACGAGTCCCAGCGCACCGTGACCTGGTACTCCTCGGCCGACACCACGCAGAAGGTCCAGCTCGCCCCGACGGCGCAGCTCGACAACGGAGAGTTCCCGGCCTCCGCCACCGTCTTCGACGCCCTCGGCGGGGAGAACATCTCCACCAGCGGCGGCTACAACCGCCACGCCACGCTCACCGGCCTCCAGGAGCACACGGCCTACTCCTACCGGGTCGGCTCCGAGGGCAACTGGTCCTCCGCGTACTCCTTCAAGACGCAGGACTTCAAGGGCGACTACGACTTCCTGTTCTTCGGCGACCCGCAGATCGGCTCGTCCGGCAACACCGCCAAGGACCAGGCCGGCTGGCAGGACACCCTGGACGTCGCGCTCGGGGCCAACCCGGACTCCGAGCTGCTGGTGTCGGGCGGCGACCACGTCGAGACGGCCAACACCGAGTCCCAGTGGAACGCCTTCCTCGCCCCCGACCAGCTGCGCCAGTACCCGTGGGCCGCCACCATCGGCAACCACGACGTCGGCGGCAAGGCGTACGAGCAGCACCTCTACACGCCGAACACCGACCGCTCGGCGCCGCTGTACTCCAACGGCAACCCGGCTTCCAACACGTCCGGTGGGAACTACTGGTACATCTACAAGGATGTGCTGTTCATCGACATCAACAGCAACAGCTACGCCACCAGCCAGGGCGGCGGCGGCGACGCGGCGCACATCAACTACGTCACGGACGTCATCAACAAGCACGGCTCCGAGGCCAAGTGGAAGGTGCTCGTCTTCCACCACGCGATGTACTCGCCGGCCTCCCACGCCAAGGACTCCGACGCCAAGGTCCGCCGCAACGACCTGCCGGCCGCCTTCTCCAAGCTCGGTGTCGACCTGGTGCTGGCCGGTCACGACCACGCGTACTCGCGCAGCTACCTGCTGAAGAACAGCGAGAAGCAGAACAAGGACGAGCAGCCCGGCGCCGCCGACGTGTACCCCGGTCCCGGCGGTGTGCTGTACGTGACGGCCAACTCGGCCTCGGGCTCGAAGTACTACGGCATCACCAAGCCGGACAGCAGCGGAACGAGCGGCGCCGGCAACGGTGCCGACCCGCTGAACCCGGACAACTACTGGTTCAACTCGGTCCAGAACCAGGAGAACGTCCGCACCTACGTCAAGGTCAAGGTGCGCAACGACAAGCTCGTCGTCGAGAACGTCCGCAGCGGCACCTGTGCGGCTCCGAACGCGGCGGTGGAGCTCGGCAAGAGCTCCTGCACCAACACGCCCTCGGGTCAGCCGGTCGGCTCGATCGTCGACAAGGTCACCGTGCACCCGTACCACGGCGACGGCCAGGACATCCAGGTGAACGTCCCGAACGCCGCCCCGGGCGAGTTCGGCTGGACGATCGACGGCTACAACGGCCTGGTGGACCTCGGCACCGCCAAGGAGCACGACGGCGAGTACTTCCAGGCCGGCGGCAAGATCAACCCGATCCTCGTGTCGGACAGCCGCCGCTCGCTCGCCCCGTGGTCGATCTCGGCCAGCGTGGGTGACTTCAAGGACGCCGACAAGGTGTTCTCCGGTGCCTACCTCGGCTGGACGCCGAACGTGCTCCAGGACGGCGCCGGCGCCAAGGCCAGCGGGGAGGTGGCCTCCGGCTACGACGGCGGCGCGGGTCTGTCCGTCTCGCGCGGGCTCGGCTGGGCCGACCAGGGCCACCCCAAGGGCAAGGCCAAGCTGGGCGCGGACCTGGATCTGAGGATCCCGGGCAGCGTCGACAAGGGCGCCTACCGCGCCACTCTCACGATCACTGCGCTGAGCAGCTGACCGTAACCGCTTGACCTGGGGGGTGGGGGCCCCGCCGGGGGCCCCCCCCCCCCCCCCCCCCCCCCCCCCCCCACCCCCCCCCCCCCCCCCCCAGACCCCCCCCCCCCCCCCCCCCCCAA